>NZ_JBFUKA010000031.1:0-41318 GCF_056401085.1 Nocardioides sp. P4_G4 | reverse complement strand
GGTCAGGACGGCGCCGACGACGAGGTCGCGCCGGGTGCCGGTGAGGGCGAGCCACAGGATCGGCAGCACGACGAGCGGGGCCAGCCCGGAGGTCGAGCCCCCGCTGGCGTCGCGGCCGAGGGCGAAGACCACGAAGAAGAGGTAGGCGGGCGCGGCGTCCAGCCACGAACGCCGCGGGCGGCGCAGGCCGAGCGTCAGCAGGACCAGGACGCCGGCCAGGAGGAGCAGCGCCACCCAGGGCTCCACCGTGGCCGACGCGGTGGGCGCCGCGGCGAAGCTGGCCGCGCCGATGAGGGCCACCGCGGCGAAGGGCCACGACATCTGCCAGGTCGGCCGGGGGAGCTTCACCCCGTCGACGTCCGTCACTGCCTGCTCCCGAGATCCACCCGGGCATCGTGCCACCTGGTGACCGCCCGCGACGGCGATACTCGGTCCTCGACCGGTCGGCGGGCCAGCCTGCCTCCCGTCCGGGGTCGAGCGGGCGCACACCTCAGGGCAGTGCCGCGCACCCCACGCACCGGCGGGCGGTGGGCCGGGCCTCGAGACGCCCGGCCGGGATCGGTCCGCCGCAGCGCTCGCAGGTCCCGTACGTCGCGTCGCCGAGCCGCGCCTCGGCCCGATCGATCTCGGCGAGGTGCTCGCGGGCCTGGGCGACCAGGGCGCCGATCTGGGAGCGTTCGAAGGCGATGGTGGCGCCCTCCGGGTCGTGCTCGTCGTCGGCGTTGGTGTCGAGCGATGCGGCGACCACGGACTCGTAGTCGCCGGTGAGGGCGCCGAGCCGCGCGAGGACCCGCGACCGCTCGGCCGCCAGCCGTGTCCGTGCCTCGTCCACCGGTCCATGCTGTCACCCCGCACCCGACAGGATGGGCGCATGAGCGCCTACTGGATCAGCATCTACCGAGAGATCACCGACGAGGCGAAGGTCGCGGCGTACGCCGAGCTGGCCGGCCCGGCCCTGCGGGAGGCCGGGGGCACCTTCGTGGTCCGCGGGTTCCCGGAGCAGACCTACGAGGCCGGGGAGTCGACGCGCACGGTGGTCATCGTCTTCGCGTCGCTCGAGGCGGCCCGCGCCGCCCACGACAGCGCGCCCTACCAGGAGGCGCTGGCCGCGCTGGACGGTGGCGCTGTGCGCGACATGAGGATCGTGCCCGGGGTCGACTGACCGGTGCGCGACCGGCGTCCGGGCTGACCCGGACAGGCGATCGGCGCCACGGCCCTGCAGTGGACCGTGGCGCCGACACCCCGGAGGCTCAGTGCGTGGTCGTCCCACCGCCGAACACACCGAGCTCGTAGCTCTGCTCCGCGTGCACCGCGACGTCGATGCCTGCGACCTCGTGCTCCTCGACGACCCGCAGGCCCATCACGGAGTCGAGCACCGTGGCGATGGCGAAGGTGACCACGAAGGAGAAGACCAGCACCGCGAGGGCGCCGATGACCTGGCGGCCGAGCTGGTCGACCCCGCCGCCGTAGAGGAGGCCGTCGACACCGGCCGGGGCGGCCGCGGTGGCGAGGAAGCCGACCGACACGGTGCCCCACAGGCCGCCGACCAGGTGGACGGCCACGACGTCGAGCGAGTCGTCGTACCCGAAGCGGAACTTCGCGCCGATCGCCAGGGAGCACAGGACGCCTGCGACGGCACCGACGACGATCGCGCCGAGCGGGGACACCGACGAGCAGGCCGGGGTGATGGCGACGAGGCCTGCGACGACCCCGGAGGCGGCGCCCAGGGAGGTGGCGTAGCCGCCGACGACCTTCTCGGTGGCCAGCCAGGCCAGGCTGGCGGCCGCGGCGGCGACCAGGGTGTTGACCCAGGCCACGGCGGCGGTGTTGTCGGCGGCGACGGCCGAGCCGGCGTTGAAGCCGAACCAGCCGAACCACAGCAGCCCGGCCCCGAGCATCACCAGCGGCAGGTTGTGCGGGCGCATCGGCTCGGCACCGAAGCCGTGGCGGGTGCCGAGCACGATGGCCAGGGCCAGCGCCGCGGCGCCGGCGTTGATGTGCACCGCCGTGCCGCCCGCGAAGTCGATGGCCGACAGGTCGTTGGCGATCCAGCCGCCCACGTGGTCGCCGAGGGAGAAGTCGAAGACCCAGTGCGCGACCGGGAAGTAGACCAGCGTCGCCCAGATGCCGGCGAAGACCATCCAGCCGCCGAACTTCATCCGCTCGGCCACGGCGCCCGACACCAGGGCGACGGTGATGATCGCGAAGACCGCCTGGAAGCCGACGAAGGCCATCGCCGGGAGCCCGCCCTGGGTGGAGGTGAGGTCCTCCATGAGGCCACGCAGGCCGGCGTACTGGAACGGGTCGCCGAGCAGGCCGCCGCCCACGTCGTCGCCGAAGGCCAGCGAGTAGCCGTAGAGCACCCACAGGACGCTGACCAGGCCGAGCGCGCCGAACGACATCATCATCATGTTGAGCACGCTCCGGACCCGGACCATGCCGCCGTAGAAGAGCGCGAGGCCGGGCGTCATCAGCAGCACGAGACTTGCGCTGGTGAGGATCCAGGCGGTGTCGCCGGTGTTGACCATGGTGACCTCCTGAGGTCGTGGAGAGACAGGGGTGGAGAGGTGGCCGGGCCCCGAGCCGCACCGTGGGCACCACGATCGGGGTGTCGTGTTGTCCCTGACGCCCGCCGGCGTTTCGCGCCGGTTACCGATCCGAGGACCGTGTGACGGTCGTGTGAAAGGTGGGGCGATGCGGCGAAGTCCCCACGCGACGTCCTCCATGCTGCTGTCCTGAGGGCAGTGTGTCCGCGCGGGTGAAGAGGTCTCGGGACCGCCGGACGCTGCCGCAACGCCGTGTGTGGAGGTCCCGATGACCGAGTACGACGCCAGCCCGCCCGTCCCGCCTGCCCGCCGCTTCACCGTCGCGGCGGACGGCGCGATCGCCGGGGACGACGGGGACTCCGGTCGGCTCGCCGTCTCGATGCGGTACGCCTGCCGGATCGCCGGACAGCTCGAGTTCCTCACCGGCGCCGGTGACCTGGAGTGGGTCAGCACGATCAGCAGCACCACGGTCACCGCGCGGGTCGGCTGGACCCTGGCCCGCGAGGTCACCCTGTCGGCCGAGGTGGAGGCCGGGGAGGCGCGTGCGGCGAAGGACTTCACCGTGGTCGGTGGCGCCGACGTGCACGCCGCCCTGGGACACTGCATGCAGCGGGTGCGGCAGATGCTCGGCACGCACTGGAGCGCGGTCATCACGGGCGACAAGCGGGTCGTCGGGGCCGCCGTGCCGCAGTCCGGCAGCGGGGTGCTCGACTCGATGGCGGCCCTGCCCGAGGTGGGGGTGCGCGCCCTGGCCGTCCTCGGTGCGCTCGAGGAGCGCTACCGGGAGACCGCCGTGCTGCTGGACTACGCGCACGGCACGATGCTGGTCGCCGCGATCGGCGACCATGCGCTCTTCGCCTTCGCCGACAAGCTCGACACCCGGGTGGTGGCCGAGATCGTCGACGAGGTCCGCGCGATCCTCTCGCCCGACGACGTCGCCCGCGCCGATGCCATCACGACCGGGGACACGCAGGTCGCGTCGCTGCTGCGGGAGCCGGAGCCGGGACCGCCCGCGGCCCGGGCGGGCTCGCCGCTGCCGCCGACCGGGATGCGCTACCGCGCCGTGCAGCCACGCCGGTCCCGGTGGGGGCGTCGCTCGGGGTAGGTCCGCTGGCTACGGTGGCCCCGGAGGCCGGGAGCACCCCGGGGAGGTGGCGACACCGGAGGATCGGAGACGGGCGTGGGGGCAGGGCACGGTCACGGCCACGCCGGGGAGCGGCACCGCTGGCGGCTGGCGGTCTCCTTCGGGCTGATCGCCGCGTTCTTCGCCGTGGAGCTCGTCGTCGGGCTCACGTCGGGCTCGCTGGCCCTGCTGTCGGACGCGGGTCACATGGCCGCCGACGTCGTGGCGCTCGGCGCCGCCCTGGTGGCCACCCGCCTCGCGTCACGGCCCGACACCACCGGCCGCCGCACGTACGGCTCCTACCGGGCCGAGGTCTTCGCGTCCGGGCTCGCGGTGCTGTTGATGCTCGGGGTCTCGGCGTACGTCGTGATCGAGGCTCTGGCACGCCGGGACAGCGACGTGGCGGTCGCCTCCACGCCCATGCTGGTCGTCGGGGCCCTGGGCCTCGTCGTCAACCTCGTGGCGCTGCTCCTGCTGCGCGGCGGCGCCGACGAGTCGCTCAACGTCAAGGGCGCCTACCTCGAGGTCGTCGCCGACACCCTCGGCTCGGTGGGCGTGCTGGTCGCGGGCTGGCTGGTCGCCACCACCGGCGACGGGGTGTGGGACACCGTGGTGGCACTGGCCATCGGGATCTTCGTGGCCGTGCGCGCGGTCCTGCTCGGGCGCCAGGTCCTGGCCGTCCTGGGCCAGCACGTGCCCGCCGGGATGGAGGTCGACGTGATCGCCGCCGACCTCGGCGCGCTCCAGGGGGTCGCCGACGTGCACGACGTGCACGTCTGGACGCTGACGTCGGGCATGCACGTCGCGACCGCGCACCTGGTCGCCGAGGACGGGCAGGCCCAGCGGGTGCTCGACGACGCGCGGGGCCTGCTGCGCCGCGAGCACGAGATCTCGCACGCCACCCTGCAGGTCGAGTCGGCCGCGTCGCGGGAGTGCCACGAGCTCGACTGGTGAGGCCGGCCGGTGAGGCGCAGGCCGGCCCCGGGCGGCATGCTGGGCCCATGCGCTTCACCGAGCACGAGCTGACCCTCGCCCTGACCGCCGCGGCGAAGCCCGTCGCCGCGGCCCAGCAGCGCGGCCTGCGCAAGGGGCGCCAGGACCCGGACGTCGTGTGGACCGCGATGACCGGATACGAGCGCTACCAGGTGCTCGACGCCCTCGGCAGCCAGCTGCTGCCGACCCTGGTCGCCCTCCCGGACGTGGAGGTCGAGACCGGTGCACGGCCCGCCTTCACCGACGCGCAGGTCCAGGCCGCCGTGGAGGAGACCCTGGGCGACGCCCCCGGCGGCCGGATGCGCCGCAAGGTCGTCGTGGCCGCCCGGGTGGCCCTGGTCCGCGCCGCACTGGCCGGGCTGCCCCCGCGCAGCGACCCGGACACGCTGCAGGTGCCCGACTCGCTGTGACCTGACCCGGTCCCCCCGTCAGGCCTCGTCGTCCTCGGCCGGGGCGGGCCTGCTCGCGCCGTCGCCGTCGCCGTCGACGCCGTCCTCGTCGGGGAGGTGCGGGTCGGCGAGGAAGTACTGCGTGAACGCGCCGTCGTCGCCGCGCTCGTGGTGGCGCAGCGGCTCGGGCACCATCCGGCCCTCGGCGGCGTCCCAGAAGCCGTCGATGCGCCGGGCCACCGTGCGGGCCACCCGGCCAGGCATCCCCTGGTGGGGGATGTAGGGGTGCGGTCGGGTCGGGGCCGCCAGCTCGCCCCGGTAGAGCCGCTCGCCCCAGTCCGGATCGCCGTCGCGCCGGGCCGCGGCGAGGTCGGCCGCCAGCGCGCTCTCCAGCGTGCAGGTCTCGGTGAGCTCGTGGCGGACGTCGCTCCAGATGGACGACCACGGGCGGCGGACGGCGTACGTCGATCCGTAGAGCTTGGCCTTGACCTGCGACAGGGCGATCTCGAAGCGACGGCTCTGGGCGACGTACTCATGGGCACGCTCGGGTCCGTCCTGCAGGTGGCCGCGGACGGCGGGGACGAGGACGGCGAGGGTGGCGGCGTTGTGCCGGCTGGCGCTGGCCAGGAAGGTGTCGATGGCGGGGTACTGGTCGCGCGGGTGCTCGGGGTCGCTCGTCGGTCGGGCGACGGCGGCGAGGTCGAGGCGCTCGCCGAGCATGTGGTGGGTGACCCGGAGACCGGGGACGAGCGTGTCCATCGTGAACTCCCGACGGGCCGGTCGGGCGCCCGGCCCGTCCTCCAGTCTGCGTCGCGGTGGGAGTGGGGACAAGGGACGTTCGTCCTGCGCCGAACCCGTCCCACGGGCCCGCTGCAGGCATGATGTGCGCCGTGTCCCGTGCCCTCGCCCTGTTCCTGACCCCGGTGCTCGTCCTCCTCGCGCTCCCGCTGTCCGCCGCCCCCGCGACGGCGACGGCGACCGAGGGGCCGGTGGCCGCGCGCGACTTCTCGGTCACCGCCCACCGCGGCGGTCCGACGCGAGGCCTCGGGGAGAACACTCTCGCGGCGTTCAAGCACTCGCTGCGCTCGGGCGCGACCGCGATCGAGACCGACGTACGTCGTACGGCCGACGACGAGCTCGTGGTGCTCCACGACAGCGGTCTCGGCCGCACCACCACCTGCACGGGTCCGATCGGCGCCTACACGCGTCGCCAGCTCGACCGCCGGTGCCTCGAGCGCACCGGCCGCAAGCCGATCCCGCACCTGGAGGAGCTGCTGGCGTTCGCCGGGGCGCGGGCCGAGCGGGGCCGGCCGTTCTCGCTGATGCTCGAGCTCAAGGGCAGCAACTGGTCCACCACCCAGGTCCGCCGGGTCGTCAACCTCCTCAAGGACGCCGGGCTCGTCGAGCTCACCGCCGTCTCGTCCCTGCGCGCCACCGTCCTCGAGCGCGTACGTCGCCTCTCGCCACGCCTGGGCAACCAGCTGATCGTCAGCGGCTGGCGCAAGGTCCGGCAGACCAAGGGCGCGGTCGGCGGCTACAACGTCCCCGCCCGGCTGCTCACCGAGCAGCGGGTCCGCCGCCTGCACCGCCAGGGCGACCTGGTGGTCGGCGGCTACGCCCTCACCCGCGCCGAGTGGCGCACGCTCGCCGAGGTGGGCGCCGACGGCGTCGTCACCCCTGACGTGACCGCCTACCGCGCCTGGCTCGGCTGACGCCTAGAGTCCTGCGGGTGACCTCGACCGCGAGGGCGATCTCGCCCGACTCCGGCACGCACTGGACCGAGCCGGGCGCCTGGGCCGTCGCGCCGGGGGTGCACCGGATCCCGCTGCCGCTGCCCATGGACGGCCTGCGCGCGGTCAACGTCTACGTCCTGGAGACCGACGACGGGCTCACGCTCATCGACGGCGGGTGGGCCATCGAGGTGTCCCGCACGCAGCTCGAGCAGTCGCTCAAGGAGATCGACCGGCAGGTCGGCGACATCCGGCGCTTCCTGGTCACCCACGTGCACCGTGACCACTACACGCAGGCCGTCACCATCCGGCGCGAGGTCGGGTCGCACGTGAGCCTGGGCCTCGGCGACAAGGCGACCCTCGACCTCATCCACGACCGGGACACGGACGGCGCCGACCCGCACGTCGTGCTGCTCGAGCGCGCGGGCGCCCTCGAGATCGCGCGCGCCTGGGGCGAGTTCACGCGCAACCACACGCCCGACCTGTCCCAGTGGGACTACCCCGACACGTGGCTGGAGGGCGACCTGAGCCTCCAGGTCGGACACCGCGAGCTCGACGCGGTCCACACGCCCGGCCACACCCGCGGCCACTACGTCTTCGCCGACCGCGACGCCTCGCTGCTGTTCGCCGGCGACCACGTGCTGCCGACGATCACGCCGTCGATCGGCTTCGAGCCGGCGATCGCGGACTCACCGTTGGGCGACTTCATGGGCTCCCTGACCCGGGTCCGCGGACTCCCCGACCTGACCCTGCTCCCGGCCCACGGTCCGGTCGCCCCGTCCTCGCACGCCCGGGTCGACGAGCTGCTCGCCCACCACGAGGAGCGGCTCGCCCGGTGCCTGGAGGCCGTCGGCGACGGTGCGCTGTCGTCGTACGACGTCGCGGGCGCGCTGCCGTGGACGCGCCACGAGCGGACGCTGGCCTCCCTCGACGTCTTCAACTCGGCGCTCGCCACGCTGGAGACGCGCGCCCACCTCGAGCTGCTGGTCGCCCGTGGCGGCCTCGCGCACGCCGAGCAGGACGGGGTCGTCGTCTACCGGCGCACCATCGGCACGTGAGCGACCCCGTCCTCGACGAACTCCGGACCGCTCACCTCGAAGCCGTACGACGCGTAGAACGCGGTCAGCTGGGTCTGGGCGTCGAGCCGCACCTCGCGCTCGCCGATCCCGGCCATCGCGGCGTCCATCAGCTCGCGCGCCAGCCCGCGACCGCGCGCTGACGGGGCGACCACGACCCGTCCGACCCGGGCGTGGAAGCCGTCGTCGAGCACCCGCAGGCATCCGACGAGCAGCTCGCCGTCGTGGGCCAGCACGTGCCGCGTCGCCGGTTCGAGGTCGCGGCCGTCGAGGTCGGGGTAGGGCGAGGCCTGCTCGACCACGAACACCTGCTGGCGCAGCCGCCACAGCGTGTACGCCGTACGGGCGTCGAGGTCGTCGAAGGCCAGCACCGAGATCCTCACGACAGGAACTCCACGACCTGGCCGAACGCGCGCCGGGCCTCCGGCAGGAACGGCAGGATCCCGTAGACGTGGATGAGGTCCGGCTCCTCCACCCAGGTGAGGTCCCAGCCGGCCTCGGCGGCCCGCGTGGCGAGCAGCCTGCACCCGGGGGCCAGCAGGTCGCGGGTGCCGTAGAGCATCAGGGCGGGCGGCAGCCCGGACAGGTCGGCCAGGCCGGGGGAGACCTCGGGTCGGCCCAGGTCCTCGGGGGAGCCGGCCCACCAGCCGGCGTAGGCGTGCAGCTTGCCGAGGAACAGCCACGTGTCCCGCTTCGCGAACTCCACGGTCTCGGGCGTGCTCGTCGTCAGGTCGACCCACGGGGCGTGCAGCACGAGGTGGGTCGCGGGGGTGTGCCCGCGGTCGCGCATCGAGAGCGCGACCGCCAGGGCGAGCCCGCCGCCGGCGGAGTCCCCGGCGAGCACGATCCCGCCGGGCTCGTCGGCCCAGCGGGCGGCATGCGCGACCAGCGCGTCGTGGGAGTCGCGCCAGGAGTGCTCGGGCGCCAGCGGGTAGTCGGGCAGCACGACCCGCGCCCCCAGCGCGCGGGCCAGCCGGATGGCGTAGCGGACGTGGAAGGCGTCGATGCCGGACATGAAGCCGCCACCGTGGAGGTAGTACAGGGTGCGCACCGGCTCCTCGTGGAGCGGCGTGACCACGTGGGCCGGGAAGCCGTCGAGCTCCTCGGTCCGCACCGTCCACCGCCGGTCGAAGCCGCGCACGACCCGGGTGGGCAGGGAGTGGTCGCGGGACTCGTGCCGGGCGAGGACGCGGGCGCGCTCCTCGGGCTCGGAGTCGAGGTCGCTGCTCGCACGCAGGCGCGGGATCGTCACCGCGAGCAGCTGATGGCGTCGGCTCGGCATGGCGGCCAGCGTAGAGTGAGAAGCACACAGACAGGGGAGCACGCGAGCGTGCTGAGAGTGCGGGAGACCGCAGACCCTCCGAACCTGATCCGGTTAGCACCGGCGATAGGGAGTCCACATGAAGATCGCGCGCGCACGCGCCCTCAGCACGCTCGCCGGCGGCACCGCGGCCCTGATGCTCGCCGTCACCGGCTGCAGCACCATGGGCGGCGACTCGGGGGTCGAGCCGAGGAAGACCCAGACGGCCAGCGAGGACGGCCTGGTGGGCAGCACCGTCGTGCTGGTCACGCACTCGTCGTTCGCGCTGCCCAAGAAGCTGGTGCGCTCCTTCGAGTCCGAGACCGGCATGGACCTGCAGACCCGTTCGGCCGGCGACGGCGGCACGCTCACCGCCAAGCTGTCGCTGACCAAGGACAACCCGACCGGCGACGTCGCGTTCGGGGTCGACAACACGTTCGCCTCGCGCCCGCTCGACGAGGGGGTGTTCGCGCCCTCCACRGCGGACCTGCCGCCGGGAGCGGCGGCGTACGTCCTCGACGAGGGTGCCGACCGGCTGGCCCCGATCGATGTCGGCAACGTGTGCGTCAACGTCGACACGACGTGGTTCGAGCGTGAGGGCATCGCCCCTCCGCGGACGCTCGACGACCTCACCGACCCGACGTACCGCGACCTCTTCGTCACCCCCGGCGCCTCGACCAGCTCGCCGGGCATGGCCTTCCTGCTGAGCACGATCGCCGAGTACGGCGAGGACGGCTGGCAGGACTACTGGACCGACCTGCTGGCCAACGGCGCGAAGGTCGTCGACGGCTGGGAGGACGCCTACTACGGCGACTTCACCCAGGGCGGCGGCACCGGCGACCGACCGATCGTGCTGTCCTACGACTCGTCCCCGGCCTACACCGTCAAGGGCGGCCGCTCGACGACGGCCGCGCTGCTCGACACCTGCTTCCGGCAGGTGGAGTACGCCGGTGTCCTGGAGGGCGCCGCCAACCCGGCCGGTGGTGCGGCGGTCGTCGACTGGCTCCTCTCCGACGAGGTGCAGGCCGCCCTGCCGACCAGCATGTACGTCTTCCCCGTCAGCAAGGACGTCGAGGTGCCGGCCGACTGGGCGAGGTACGCCGAGCAGCCCACCGACCCCTACGAGGTCGCACCCGCCGACATCGCCGCCCACCGTGAGCAGTGGCTCACCGAGTGGACGGACGTCATCAGCCGGTGAGGCGGCTCGCCGCCCTGGGAGCGCTGGCGCTCGGACCGGTGCTGGTGCTGGGCGTCTTCTTCGTGCTCCCGGTGTCCGCGATGGTCTCGCGAGGCTTCCTGGTCGACGGGCGGCTCGACGTGGGCGGCGTGCTGGACGTGCTGGCGCGGCCGCGGACGCTCCGGGTCGCGTGGTTCACGGTCTGGTCCTCGTCGGTCGCCACGGTCGTGGCCGTGCTGCTGGGGATGCCGGCGGCCTACGCCCTGCACCGGCTGGCGCTGCCGGGGCGACAGCTGGTCCGGGCGGCGCTGCTGGTGCCGTTCGTGCTGCCCACCGTGGTGGTCGGCGTGGCCTTCCGCGAGCTGCTCGGCGAGTCCGGCCCGCTCGGTGGACTCGGCCTCGACGGGACCCCGACGGCGATCATCGCGGGCCTGGTCTTCTTCAACGTGGCCCTGGTGATCCGGGCCGTCGGAGCGGCCTGGGAGTCGCTCGACCCCCGACCCGGCGAGGCGGCCGCCGCCCTCGGTGCCTCGCCCTGGCAGGTCCTGCGCACCGTCACCCTGCCCGCGCTGCGGCCCTCGATCGTCAGCTCGGCGAGCGTGGTCTTCCTCTTCTGCGCCACCGCCTTCGGCGTCGTGCTGACCCTGGGCGGGGTGCGGCACGCGACCGTCGAGACCGAGATCTACCTGCTCACCACCACGCTCTTCGACCTGCGCGCGGCGGCGGCGCTGTCGCTGGTGCAGCTCGTCGTCGTGGTCGGCCTCCTCGGGGTCGCCGCCCGGCTGCGGGCCACGCCCGACCCGTCGACCGCGAGGACCGTGCCGCGCCCGCAGCGGCCCCGGCGACGCGACGTACCCGTGCTGCTCGCGACCACCCTGCTGCTGGCCGCCGTGGCGGTGCCGATCCTGACCCTCGTCGCCGGGTCGCTGCACTCCGACGGAGCGTGGAGCCTGGACAACTACCGCCGGCTCACCACCGCCGGCGACGACCAGGCACTGCTGGTGCCGGTGACCGACGCGCTGGTCATCTCGCTGCGGACCGCCGTCGACGCGACCTGGATGGCCCTGCTGATGGGGCTGTCGGTCGCGCTGCTGGTGACCCGGCGCTCGCGGACGCGGGCCGAGCGCCGGGTGCGGGGCGGTCTCGACGTCTTCTTCATGCTGCCGCTCGGGGTGAGTGCGGTGACGATCGGCTTCGGCTTCCTCATCAGCCTGGACCGGCCGCCGCTGGACCTGCGTGACTCGCCGCTGCTGGTGCCGATCGCGCAGGCGCTGGTCGCGCTGCCGCTCGTCGTACGCACCATCGCGCCCGTGCTGGGCGGGATCGACGACCGCCAGCGCCAGGCCGCGGCGTCCCTGGGGGCGCCGCCGTGGCGGGCGCTGCTCACCGTCGACCTGCCCGTGGTGTGGAAGCCGTTGCTCGCGGCCAGCGGCTTCGCCTTCGCGGTGTCGCTGGGGGAGTTCGGTGCGACCGCGTTCCTGGCCCGTGACGAGCGCCCCACGGTGCCGGTCGTGATCTTCCGTCTCCTCGGCCACCCGGGCGCGCACAACTACGGCATGGCGCTGGCCGCCTCGGTGGTCCTCGCCCTCGCCACCGCGACGGTGGTCCTCGTCGTCGAGCGGCTGCGCGTGCCCAGCCTGGGAGCCTTCTGATGCTGAGCCTCACCGACGTCTCCGCCGCGTACGACGGCGTCCCCGCCGTGCGCCACGTCAGCCTCGACCTCCCCGACGGCGAGGTGCTGGCGGTCCTCGGGCCCTCGGGCTGCGGCAAGTCCACCCTGCTGCGCGCGGTGGCCGGGCTCGAGCCGCTGACCGGCGGTGGGATCGCCTTCGGCGGGGCGCCGGTCGACCACCTGCCCACCCACAAGCGCGGCTTCGCGCTGATGTTCCAGGACGGCCAGCTCTTCGGGCACCTGAGCGTGGCGCGCAATGTCGGCTACGCCCTGCGGCTGCGCCGTCGGCCCGCGGGTGACCGGGTCCGCGAGCTGCTCGCCCTGGTCGGGCTCGAGGGGTACGACGACCGCCTCCCGGCCACGCTGTCGGGCGGCGAGCGCCAGCGGGTCGCGCTGGCCCGGGCGCTGGCCGTGGAGCCGCGGCTGCTCCTGCTCGACGAGCCCCTCTCCGCGCTGGACGCATCGCTGCGCGAGCGGCTCGCCGTCGACCTGCGCGAGATCCTCCGCGCCGCGGGCACGACCGCGCTGATGGTGACCCACGACCACGAGGAGGCGTTCACGGTGGCCGACCGGCTGGCCGTGATGCGCGGCGGGGAGGTGGTGCAGACGGGCCCGATCGAGGCCGTGTGGGCCGCTCCCGTCGACGAGGCGACGGCGCTGTTCCTCGGCTACGCCCGCGTGCTGGTCGGTCGCGAGGCCGGGCGCCTGCTCGCCGCGGCCGGCCTGCCCGAGGCGCCCAGCGTCGCGCTGCGCCGCTCCGCTCTCGTCGCCGGCGAGGGGGGCCTGGCCGCGACGGTCGTCTCCGCCCGCGCGACGCCCGAGCTGGTGCGGCTCGTCGTGGTCGTGGAGGGGCTGGGCGAGCTGGACGCCGTCGCGCCCCTCGGCAGCCACGTCGTACCGGGGGAGCCGGTGCGCCTCGGAGTGGACCCGACCCGAGTGGCCACCATCACCTGAGCCACGATCCGGGCTCGGCCACCGATCATCCCTACACTGGCCTGCGTGTATCGCCCGGCCTACGCGCTCCTCCTGGGGACCGCTGCTCTCATGGGTCTGCTCGCCGTCGTCGCGTCGGTGACGCTGGACCGCCCCCTCGTCGACCCCGAGGGCTTCCTCGGGCCGTCGTGGCTGCGGCTGCCGCTGCTCGTCCTGGGGGCCTTCCTCCTCGACCTGCTGCCCAGGACGCTGTGGGTCTCGCGCTTCAACCCGTCGCTGATGCCGCAGATCGCCCGGGAGCGCGTGCGCGACCACTGGACCCGCGAGCGGATGACGCTCGTCGTGATGGGCCTGGTCTGCTTCTACATCACCTACGTCAGCTACCGGAACCTCAAGTCGTTCCTCCCGTTCGTGATGGGCGAGGAGAAGTACGACCGCGAGCTGCACCTCATCGACCGGGCCCTGTTCTTCGGCCACGAGCCCGCCACCATCCTCCACACGATCTTCGGCACCGGCTGGACCGCGCACGTCCTCTCGTCGGTCTACCTGTGGTTCCTGCCCCTCGTCCCGCTGGCGCTCGCCGCGTGGCTGGTGTGGTCGCGCAACATCTCCTTCGGCTACTGGTTCGCCACCTCCCAGTGCCTCGCCTGGACCCTCGGCACCGCGTCGTACTACGCGCTGCCCACCCTGGGCCCCGGCTTCCGCTACTCGTGGCTCTACAACGACCTGCCCGACACCGGGTCCGGGGCGCTGATGGAGTCGCTGTTCTATGCCCGAAAAGGGGTTCTGCGGGACGGCATCGAAGGAGCGGTGCAGTCCGTGGCCGGCTTCGCGAGCCTGCACGTCGCGATCACGCTGCTCGTGGCGCTGATGGTGCAGTACACGCTGCGCAACCGGGTCATCCACTGGATCTTCTGGATCAACTTCTCCATCACGGTCGTGGCGACCCTCTACTTCGGCTGGCACTACGTCGCCGACGACATCGCCGGCGTGGCCATCGCGCTCATCTCCTTCTGGCTCGGCGGACTGGCCAGCGGCCAGAAGTTCGACCGTGGCGGGCTCGCCTCGCACCCCACGACGACCACCTCCCAGGTGCCGGTCGACGCCGACTGAGCGGCGTACGGCGCTCGTCTGCGCTCGACTGCGCACCCCCCATGTCAGAGTCCCCGCTCAGGCGGGGACTTCGTCACTTCGTGACCGTTGCAACCGTCACGAAGTGCGCGACTCGCCGACGAAGCGGCCGTCCCGCGGCGTGTCGGGGTGCCGTGGCGAGCTGCGAATCGAATTACAACCTTGTAGTTCGTCAAGTCGACACGCCGGTGGTTTGTGAAAAAGTTGGGAAAGTTGTTCCCTTTGGGGCTGGTGAGCACTAGCGTGCCGCGAGTGTCAMGGGTGAAAGGGAAGTCACCCGTGGCCACGAGAGCCGAGGGGAACACCTGTGCCAGCCCTGCCCGCACCCGCACCACGTCGTACGCCGGACCTCACCCGGCGGCTGCGTTGGTCGGCCGCCGCTGCCCTGAGCCTCGTGCTCTCCGCCGGCGTCACCACCGCCTCGGTGGCCGACGACCAGGTGCCGAGCGAGGGCGACATCGCCACCGCCCAGCGCCACGCGAGCGACAAGGCCCGCGACGTGGCCTCCGTCCAGGCGGACCTGGTCCTGGCCAACGAGCGCCTGCGGCAGACCGCGGTCACCGCGGCCCAGGCCGCCGAGGCCTACAACGGGGCGCGCTGGCAGGCTGACGAGGCCAGGACCGCGGCGCAGGCCGCCGCGACCGCGGCCCGGGCGGCCGAGGCCGACGTGGAGCGCCAGCGTGCGGACTACGGCGACGCGCTGGTTCGCAGCTACGAGATCGCCCCGGTCCTGCAGGGTTTCGCCGCCGTCGTCGGCTCCGACGGCATCGAGACGATGATCGACCGCACCACCACGATGCAGAACGCCGAGGACGCCCTCGACGGGACGTACGACGCCTACCGTGCCTCCGCCACGCTGGCCGATGTCGCCAGCCGGCAGGCCGAGGACGCCCTGGCGGACGCCGAGAGCCTCGAGGAGCAGGCCGACCAGGCCCGCGCCGACGCGGCCGCCGCCGAATCCTCCGCCGGGACGATCGCCGAGTCGGTCGCGGTCTCCAAGACCGCGCTGATCGCCGAGCTGGCCGACCTCCAGGGCATCAGCATCCGCCTCGCCGAGAAGCGCCAGTCGGCGCTCGAGAAGGCCGCGGCCGAGGCTGCTGCCAAGGCGGCGCAGCAGGCGGCGGAGCAGGCCGCCGCGCAGGAGGCCGCCCAGCAGGCGGCGGAGCAGGCGGCCCAGGACGCGGCGGACAAGGCGGCCCAGGAGGCGGCCGAGGCTGCCGCCCAGGCCGCGCAGGAGGCCGCGACCAAGGCCCAGCAGTCGACGCCGACCTCCACGCCGACGCCGACCAAGAGCCCGACGCGCACCCCCACGCCGACCCCCACGCCGACGCCGACGCCCACACCGATCCCGTCCCCCTCGCCCTCGACGACGTCGTCTCCCACGACGCCCGCTCCGTCGACTCCGGCGCCGACCACGCCCGAGCCGACCACGCCCGCGCCCACGACCCCGGACCCGACGACTCCTGCTCCGACCACGCCTGTCCCCACGACGCCGGTCCCCACGACGCCGGCCCCCGTCCCGCCGCCCGCCAGCACCGGCGCCGCGGCGGCCATCGCCTTCGCCACCGCCCAGATCGGCGACCCCTACCGGTGGGGTGCCGCCGGCCCGGACGCCTGGGACTGCTCGGGCCTCACCGCGGGTGCCTGGGCCCGGGGCGGCAAGTCGCTGCCCCACTACTCGGTCGCCCAGTTCAGCGGTTCGACGCGCATCACCGCGTCCCAGCTGGCTCCCGGGGACCTGGTGTTCTGGGGCTCGAGCAGCAACCCGAGCTCGATCTACCACGTGGGTCTCTACGTGGGCGACGGCCAGATGATCCACGCACCTCGCACCGGTCGGCCGGTCGTGAAGGAGTCGATCTACTCCTGGACCACGCCGAACTTCTTCGCCCGCCCCTGAGGGGGTTTCGTGACGGGCGCCAGGGCGCACGCCCCCGCTCAACCGGCGAGCGGAGCGACCTTCGTCGCGAAGCGCACGGCCAGCTCACCGGGGTCGAGCGTCCCCGCGAGGATCCGGGTGGTCGGCCAACCCGAGGTGTCGAGGCCCGAGAGCCGGTCGAAGACGGCGAGGTCGGCGGCGTACAGCTCGGCCAGCGACTGCAGGTCCTCCGCCGTCGGCGGGGTCCCCTCGACCAGCTCCGCGCCGGCGTACCGGTTGCGCAGCGGCGGGTGCTTCTCGAAGCGCGGCAGGTCGAGGTGGTCGGTCGCCCGGTCGACGGACGCGTCGAAGGACGCCAGCATGGAGCGGAACTCCAGCAGCAGCCACTGCTCGCGGGGGAAGACCGCGAAGCCGCGCTCGAGCTGAGCGCCGTAGAAGCCGCGCGCGATCCCCGACATGTGCTTGTAACGCATCGGCTTGACGTCGGTGGGCACCGTGTCGGGCAGCGACGTGGGACGGAACTCCGTGAGGAACCCGGGCCAGTCCGGCCAGTCCGGGTGTCGCGTCCGCAGCATGGTCCAGTGCGAGAAGAGCCGCTCGAGCGGGTCGCGGAACACCGCGATCAGCGGCATGTCCGGCCGGTAGTCGCGCATCCGCTCCAGCGCGTTGGGCCAGAACAGGTAGACGGGGGTGGAGTCGCCGACCATCGTGTGCACCTTCGCCCGACGCGGCGCGGTGTAGTCGCGCTCGTAGTCGGGGTGGTGCCAGTCGTAGGACTCGTCGTTGAAGAAGTGCGCCTCCTTGCGGGGCGGTCGGCACACGAGGCGGTGCTGGCTGATCGTCCCCGACAGCGTGGAGGTGCCGCTCTTCTGGACGCCGACGATCGAGAAGTTGTACGGCATCCGCCCGAGATCGACGTCGGGCCCGGGGCGGTTCACGCGCGCGACGCTACCTTGTGCCCATGACCACCGAGCAAGCCCACGAGCAGGGCGCGGAGCACGCCACGGAGCCAGCCGCCACGGAGCCAGCTGCAGGGGAGACCGGCGGCCGGGCCGCCACCGGCTACGTGCAGCCAGAGGTCGACGTCGCCGCGATGACCGCACTCCTCGACGGCCGGTACGCCGAGGTGCGCGCGCTGGTGCGCACCAACCTGGTCGAGCAGGCCGGGATCCTCCTCGAGGCCGAGACCCTCGACACGGCCGCGTTCCGCGAGCGGGTCAAGGAGGTCGTGGTCGAGATGGCCGCGACGGGCCAGACGGGCATGGGCTTCCCCGAGGAGTACGGCGGGGGCGGTGACATCGGCGCCTCCATCGCGGCCTTCGAGACCCTCGGGCTGGGCGACCTCAGCGTGCTGGTCAAGGTGGGGGTCCAGTTCGGCCTCTTCGGCGGAGCGATCCTCCAGCTCGGCACCGAGCGCCACCACGAGGCCTACCTCGCCCGGCTCATCACCGGCGAGCTGATGGGCTGCTTCGCGATGACCGAGACCGGGCACGGCTCCAACGTCCAGGCCCTCGGCACCACCGCGACGTACGACGCGGCCACCGGCGAGTTCGTCATCACCACCCCCGACGACGCCAGCCGCAAGGACTACATCGGCAACGCTGCGGCGCACGCCGACGTGGCCGTGGTCTTCGCCCAGCTCGAGATCGGCGGCCGGTCGCAGGGCGTCCATGCCTTCGTCGTGCCGCTGCGCGAGGACGGCGACGTGCTCCCCGGCGTGCGGATCGAGGACTGCGGACCCAAGATCGGGCTCAACGGTGTCGACAACGGACGCATCTGGTTCGACGGAGTCCGCATCCCGCGCGACAACCTGCTCGACCAGTTCGCCACGGTGTCCGCCGACGGCGAGTACTCCAGCCCGATCGAGAACCCCAACCGCCGCTTCTTCACCATGCTCGGCACCCTCGTCCAGGGCCGTGTCTGCGTCGGCGGTGCCGGCATCAACGCCTCGAAGGTCGCGCTGACCATCGCCGTGCGGTACGCCGTCCGTCGCCGCCAGTTCGAGGCCACCAACCCGCCCGTGGAGGACCTGATCCTCGACTACGGCATGCACCAGCGTCGGCTCTTCCCGCTGCTCGCCCGCACCTATGCGCTGCACTTCGCCCAGGAGCAGGTCGCCCAGCAGCTGCACGACGTCTTCTCCGGCCCGCCGCCCACCGGAGGCGAGGAGGGCGAGCAGCACCGTCGCCGGCTCGAGTCGGAGGCGGCCGGGCTCAAGGCGCTCGGCACCTGGCACGCCACCCGCACCATCCAGGAGTGCCGCGAGGCGTGCGGCGGCGCCGGCTACCTCAGCGCCAACCGGTTCGACGCGCTGCGGGCCGACACCGACGTGTTCACGACCTTCGAGGGCGACAACCACGTGCTCCTCCAGCTGGTCGCCAAGGGGCTGCTGACCGACTACTCCAGCGAGTTCGAGGACATGGACCAGTTCGGCATGGCCCGCTTCGTGGCGGGCCTGGCGGTCGAGACCGTCCTGGAGAGGACCAGTGCCCGCAAGCTCCTCTCGGCGATCAGTGACTGGTCGATCAAGGACGTGCTGCCCGGCGGCGACGAGTGGGACCAGGAGGCCGGCCTGCTCGACCCGGCGTACCAGCAGGCGATGCTGCGCTTCCGCGAGGAGCACATGCTGGGCGGCGTCGCCCGCCGGCTCAAGCGCGGCATCGACGGCGGGATGAACCCGGGGGAGGCCTTCTCCCGGGTCCAGGACCACGTGATCGCCGCCGCCCGCGCCCACGTCGAGCGGCTCGTGCTGGACGCCTTCGTGGCCAAGGCCCACGCATTGCCCGCCGGGGACACCAAGGTGGCCCTCAACCTGCTGTGCGACCTGCACGCCCTCACCACCATCGAGGCCGACCGGGCCTGGTTCATGGAGCACGGCCGGCTCACCGCCGCCCGATCCAAGGCGATCAGCCGGGAGGTCAACGACCTGTGCCGCAAGATCCGGCCGCTGGCGGTCGACCTCGTGGACGCCCTCGGCGTACCGCGGGAGATGCTGCGGTCGGAGGAGATCCTGGGCGCATGAGACTCCTGGGTGGCTGGCACGAGGACCCGCTGTGGGCCAGCGTCTACGGGTGGCTGGTCGAGCACCGCCGGGTCGGCGGCCTGGCGTGGCGGGTCGGTCTGGGCAGCGACCTCGGCCTGCTGTACGACGCCGTGCGCGAGGTCGGCCGCCTGCCCGCCGGCTCGCGCGTGCTCGACGTGCCCACCGGCAACGGCATCGCGCTCCGCGGCATCGTGCCGGGCCAGGGCCTGGACTACGTCGCCGCCGACATCTCGGCCGCCATGATCGACCGGGCGCTGGCCACCGCGCGCCGCCTCCACGTCGAGGACCAGGTGGCGCCCCTCGTCGCGGACGTGGGCGACCTGCCGCTCGACGACGCGTCGGTCGACCTGGTGGCCACCTTCACCGGGCTGCACTGCTTCCCCGACCCGCACCGCGCGGTCCTGGAGATGGTGCGCGTGCTGCGCCCCGGTGGCGTCATCACCGGCAGCGCGATGTTCCTCGACACGGGGATGGTCCACGAACCGGCCCGCCGGATGGGCGCCCTGGCCGGCGTCCTCGGGCCCATGTGCACCACCCGTGAGGCGGTGACCTGGCTCGCCGAGGCCGGCTGCCGGGACATCGACCTGCACCTCAGCGGCGGGCTCGGCTACTTCCGCGCCGTCGCCGGCTGACCGGTCCTGTCACAGCGCGCCCCCGGCCGGTGTCTTGATGACGTACACGTCACAGACCCACCGAACCGGAGGCACCCATGCCCAGCACGTTCCGCATCCCGAAGGCCCACCCCGACGGCGTCTACGGCCGCGTCATGACCACGGTCGCCCGCCGCATGTGGGGCGAGGTGCCCGACAACGCCTACGTCCTGTTCCACCACAGGCCGGTCACCCGGGCGGTCTTCTCCTTCGAGCAGAAGGTCGCTCGCTGGAAGGCCCTCGACCCGCACCTCAAGACCTACGCCCAGCTGGCGAGTGCCGCGCTCATCGGCTGCTCGTGGTGCCTGGACTTCGGCTACTTCCTGGCCCACGAGGAGGGCCTCACCCTGGAGAAGGTGCGCGAGGTGCCGCGCTGGCGCGAGGCGGACGTCTTCACCGACCTCGAGCGCGACGTGATGGCCTACGCGGAGGCGATGACCGTGACCCCGCCGACGGTCACCGACGAGATGGTGGCCGCGCTCGACGCGGCGCTGGGCCACGAGGCAATGGTGGAGCTGACCATGATGGTGGCGGTCGAGAACGAGCGCTCCCGCTTCAACGCGGCCCTCGGACTGGCCAGCCAGGGGTACGCCGACCGCTGCGAGCTGGCGCCGCTCGCCGTACCCTCCACGCATGAGCGGCAGGCCATGAACGGGACCACGTGAGCGGGCCCGCCACGGAGGCGTTCGTGGCCCACCGCAACCTGCTCTTCACCGTCGCCTACGAGATGCTCGGGTCGGCGGCCGACGCCGAGGACGTCCTGCAGGAGGTCTGGCTGCGCTGGTCGGGCGTCGAGCTCGACGAGGTCCGCGACCCGCGGGCCTACCTCGTGCGCATCACGACCCGGCTGGCGCTCAACCAGCTGCGCACCAGCACGCGTCGGCGCGAGGAGTACGTCGGTCCGTGGCTGCCGGAGCCGCTGCTCACCACCCCGGACGTCGCCGAGGACGTCGAGCTGGCCGAGGGCATCTCGACCGCCATGTTGCTGGTGCTCGAGACCCTGCCGCCGACCGAGCGGGCGGTCTTCGTGCTGCGCGAGGTCTTCGACGTGCCGTACGACGAGATAGCGGCCGCGGTGGACAAGTCGGAGGCGGCGGTGCGCCAAGTGGCGCACCGGGCCCGCGCCCACGTGCACGCGCGCCGGCCGCGCTCGACGGTCACCGTCGCGGAGCAGGACGCGGTCATCGCTCGCTTCCGGCTGGCCACCGAGACGGGCGACCTCCAGGCACTGATGGACGTGCTCGCCCCCGACGTGGTGCTGATGTCCGACGGCGGCGGCAAGGTCACGGCGGCGCTCAAGCCGATCCTGGGGCGCGACAAGGTGCTGCGCTTCCTGGCCGGGATCGCCCCCGAGGCGCTCGAGCTGGTGCCGGTGTGGCTCAACGGCGCGCCGGCGGTCCAGTTCCTCATCGGCGGTGAGCGCGACGGAGTGGGGACGATGCTCGTCGAGGACGGCGTCGTCACCCGGCTCTACCTGGTGCGCAACCCCGACAAGCTGGGCTCGGTCGCCGAGCCCGTCCCGCTCACCCGCTGAGCGCGGCCGGCCCGGGCCGGGCCGCGGGGAGAGCGGGAAGACGGTGGCTCAGTAGCCCTCGGCCTTGGCGCGGTCGAACGACGCGCGGACCTCGGCCTCGGCCTCGGCGCGGCCGACCCAGTTGGCGCCCTCGACCGACTTGCCGGGCTCGAGGTCCTTGTAGACCTCGAAGAAGTGCTGGATCTCGAGACGGTCGAACTTGGAGACGTCGCCGATGTCCTGGAGGTGCTGGAGACGCGGGTCGTGCGAGGGGACGCACAGCACCTTGTCGTCGCCGCCGGCCTCGTCGGTCATGCGGAACATGCCGATCGCGCGGCACTCGATGAGGCACCCGGGGAAGGTCGGCGCCTGGAGGAGCACGAGCGCGTCGAGCGGGTCGCCGTCCTGGCCGAGGGTGTTCTCGATGTAGCCGTAGTCCTCGGGGTAGGCCGTGGACGTGAACAGCATGCGGTCCAGCCGCAGACGCCCGGTCTTGTGGTCGACCTCGTACTTGTTGCGCGACCCCTTGGGGATCTCGATCAGCACGTCGAAGAGCAGCTGTGAAGCGTCGGACGGGCGGACGTCGCTCTCGGTGATCTCGTCACGGACGTCGTCGGCTACCTGCTCGTCGGGCACGGTTCTCTCCTGGGGCGTTGGGTGATCGGCGGCCAGTGTCGCGCACAATGGCCCCCGACGGCCAAAGTGAGGGGGCAATTCGCGTGGGACGTGACCGACGCCACTCTCCCTCACCGACCGGTCCGGGGCGAGTCGCCCACTGGGTCCCCACCCTTCTGGTGCTGGCCCTGGTGGCCGCGGCGTTCGCGTCGTACCGGCTCGACCTCGGACCCCGCTACCTGCCGTGGCTCTCCGTGGACCCGGTGGCGGAGCCGGCCGCGATCGCCCCGCCGGCGGGTGTCGCACTGCCCGAGTGGGCCGATCCGGCGCCGGTCTCGCCGGTCGTCCCGCCCGCCGAGCGCGGCCACGTGGACCCGGTCGCCGTCGCCGCCGCGCTCGCCCCGGGGCTGCGTGACAAGGACCTCGGCCGGCACGTGGTCGCCGCGGTGGGGGACCTCAACGGCGACGGTCCCGTCTGGACGTACGGCGAGGGCGCGGTCATCCCGGCCTCGACGACCAAGCTGCTCACCAGCGCCGCGGCGCTCGAGGTCCTGGGCCCCGACGCGCGCCTCGAGACCCGGGTCGTCACCGGGGCCACCCCCCGCGACCTGGTGCTCGTCGGTGGGGGAGACCCCTACCTCGCGAGCCGTCCGCTCACCCCCGAGGAGGAGCAGGCGGCGTACCCCGAGCGGGCGGACGTCGTCACGCTGGCCCGCGACGTCGCCGCCACGCTCGCCCCGCGACAGCGGGTGCGGGTGCAGTACGACGACGGCCTCTTCACAGGCCCGAGCGACAACCCGAAGTGGCGGGCCGACTACGTGCCCGACGACATCGTCAGCCCCATCACCGCGCTGTGGGTCGACCGCGGTGCGTCACCGACCGGCTACGGCTACTCCGACGACCCGAGCGCCACCGCGGCGGAGACCTTCGCCGCCGCCCTGCGCGACGCGGGGGTCCGTGTGGTCGGCACTCCGGCCGCGACGACGGCCCCGGCCGGCGCGACCGAGGTCGCCAGCGTCAGCAGCGCCCCGGTCGGGGACATCGTGGAGCACCTCCTCGAGGTCAGCGACAACGAGGCCGCCGAGGTCCTCGCGCGCCACGTCGGGCTGGCGGTGAGCGGGCTCGGCTCGTTCGAGGGCGGTTCGGCCGCCGTGCTCGAGACCCTCCGGGGCCTCGGCATCGACACCGGTGCCGACGTCGTCAACGACGGATCGGGGCTCTCACGCCTCAACCGGGTGTCCCCGACGACGCTGCTCCAGGTGCTCCAGACGGCCGCCGCACCGGCCCACCCCGAGCTGCGGTCGGTCCTCACCGGCCTCCCCGTCGCCGGCTTCACCGGCTCGCTGGCCTACCGCTTCGACACCGGATCGCCCGAGGGGCCGGGCCACGTGCGCGCCAAGACCGGGACGCTGAGCAACGTCCACTCCCTGGCCGGGGTGGCCACCGACCGCGAGGGCAACGCGATGGCCTTCGTGGTGGCGGTGGACCGGGCCAAGGAGGAGGACAAGCTCGACGCCCAGCAGGCCGTCGACCGCCTCGCCGGGGACCTGGCGGGCTGTCGCTGCAGCGCCGGCTGAGCACGCGGGGTCCGGATGGATCGCCCGGCTAGGGTCGCCCCATGACGTCAATGGTCGACTGGGACTTCGCCGTGAACCTCGGCGCCAAGGTGGCCGGTGACGGCCCCGAGGTGACGCCGGAGGCCGCGGCCGCCGCGGTGACCGAGCTGCGCGACGACGCCGGTCGCTCCACCGCGCTGGTGCGCGACTTCACCGGCCTGGTGGCGCAGGAGTACTCCGCGCCCGTGCTCGTCGTCGACCGGCGGGGCTGGGTGCAGGCCAACGCCGACGGCTTCGCCCGCATCCTCGACCCGCTCGTCACCCGCCTGACGGAGAAGAAGGGCACCCCGAACGGCCTGTCGCTGGCCATCGGGTCCCGCGTCACCGGGGCCGAGGTGGGCCTGATGCTCGGCTTCCTGGGCACCAAGGTCCTCGGGCAGTTCGACCCCTTCCACGGCCTCGGCGACGACGGGGACCCCGCCGGCGCGACCGACACCGGTCGCCTGCTCCTGGTGGCCCCCAACATCGTCCACGTCGAGCGGGAGCTCGGCGTCGACCCGACCGACTTCCGGCTGTGGGTCTGCCTCCACGAGGAGACGCACCGCGTGCAGTTCACCGCGGTGCCGTGGATGCGCGACCACCTCTACTCCGAGATGCTCGCCCTCACCAGCACGGTGGAGCCCACGCGCATGATGGACGACGTCGTACGCCGGGTCTCCGAGGCCGTCCGCGGTGGTGGCGGCAGCCTGCTCGACGTCATGGGGACCCCGGAGCAGAAGGAGATCCTCGACCGGATCACCGGCGTCATGTCCCTGCTCGAGGGCCACGCCGACGTGGTGATGGACGGCGTCGGCCCCAGCGTGATCCCCAGCGTCGACCGGATCCGCGCGCGCTTCGACGAGCGGCGCAAGGGCGTCGGCACCCTGGACCGCATCCTGCGCCGGCTGCTCGGCCTCGACGCCAAGATGGCGCAGTACCGCGACGGCGCGGCCTTCGTGCGCCACGTCGTCGACAAGGTCGGCATGGAGGACTTCAACGCCGTCTGGGCCGAGCCCGCCCACCTCCCGAGCAAGTCCGAGATCGGCGACCCGGACGCCTGGATCACCCGGGTCCTCTGAGGGTGCCGTGAGCCTGCACCCCGCGATCGCTGCCGTACGCCGCGGCGTGCGCGGAGTCCTCGACGACCTGCCGGCCGGGGCCACGGTGGTGGTGGCCTGCAGCGGTGGCGCCGACTCGCTGGCCCTGCTGAGCGCCGCCGTCTTCGAGGGCCACAAGCGGGCCCAGCGGGTCATCGGCGTGACCGTCGACCACGGGCTGCAGGCCGGGTCGGCCGACCAGGCGGCCCGGGTGGTCGAGCAGATGGCCGGGCTCAGGGCCGACGAGACGATGACGGCCACGGTGGTCGTCGACGCCGCAGGCCTGGGCCCCGAGGCGGCCGCCCGCGAGGCCCGGTACGCCGTCCTCGAGGAGGTGGCCGCCCGCACCTCGGCCGCGGTGGTGCTGCTGGGCCACACCCTCGACGACCAGGCCGAGACGGTGCTGCTCGGCCTGGCCCGCGGATCCGGCGGGCGCTCCCTGGCGGGGATGCGGAGGGGCTTCGACGTCTTCGCGCGCCCCCTGCTCGACGTGCGCCGCGACGACACCGTCACCGCCTGCCAGGTCGAGGGGCYGCAGGTCTGGGAGGACCCGCACAACACCGACCCGGCGTACACGAGGGTCCGCGTGCGCCGCCGGGTGCTGCCGCTGCTGGAGGACGAGCTCGGTCCCGGCATCGCCGCCACCCTGGCCCGCACGGCCGACCAGCTGCGCGACGACATGGGCCTGCTCGACGAGTTCGCCGCCGAGGTGGCGGAGGCCGTCACCACCGAGGACGGCCTCACGGTCGACGCCCTCGCCGGCCAGCACCCCGCCCTGCGCCGTCGCGTGCTCCGCAACGCCGTCCTGGCCGCCGGCGCCCCCGCCTCCGAGGTGCGCCACGAGCACGTCCTGGCCGTCGATGCCCTGCTCACCGACTGGCGGGGCCAGAAGTGGATCGACCTCCCCGGCCACCTGCGCGCCGTACGCCGCGGCGGCCTCGTCGTGCTCGAGCGCGCGCCCTCGGCCCCCGGCGGGGACCGGGACCGACCGGCGTAGGCGCGCGGACATTGGTCTTCGGCGACCGTCTCGCCGGGCGGGGAACCGTGCCCGGGACCCGGGTTGTGTCCGCGCGTCCACGGATCGCCGGGGACCACTCGGCGACCACTCGGCGCCCCCGCAGCCGGGTGCACCTAGGCTGCTCGGCATGGACGCGTCCCATGTGGAGTCTGACCTGGTCAACGTGCTCTTCACCGAGGAGCAGATCCAAGCCCGGCTGGGGGAGATGGGCGAGCAGATCACCGCGGACTACGAGGGCCACGACCTGCTGATGGTCGGTGTGCTGCGTGGTGCCGTGATGGTGATGGCCGACCTCTCCCGCGCGCTGGGTCGCCACGTCGAGATGGACTGGATGGCCATCAGCTCCTACGGCTCGGGCACCAAGTCGAGCGGTGTGGTGCGGATCCTCAAGGACCTCGACACCGACATCACCGGGCGTCACGTGCTCATCGTCGACGAGATCATCGACACCGGGCTCACCCTCAGCTGGCTGGTCAACAGCCTCGGCAGCCGCGGTCCGGCCAGCGTCGAGATCGCGACCCTGCTGCGCAAGCCGGAGGCGCTGAGCATGCCGGTGGAGCCCAAGTACGTCGGCTGGGACATCCCCAACGAGTTCGTCGTGGGCTACGGCCTCGACTACCAGGAGCGCTACCGAAACCTGCGCGACATCGGCACGCTGGCACCGCACGTCTACTCCTGAAACACCCGTCCGCTTCACCCCGCCTGAAAGAATGACGCCAGACCCGCGGGTGGGCGTGACGCTGTACGGTCACAACCCCCGAACCCCTCGTCGCGAAAGATGCTTGTGAAGCGTATTTTCAAGGGCCCCTGGCTGGTGGCACTCGTGGCGGGTGTCGCCGCCCTCTTCGCCATCCAGTTCCTCATCCCCAACGGCGGGTACGACGAGGTCAAGACCTCCGAGCTCAACGCCTGGATCGCCGACGGCGAGGTCAAGGACGTCACCTTCGTCGAGGGCGACCAGGAGATCCGGGCCACCCTGGACAAGGGTGTGCGCGACGGCAGCGACAAGGTCGTCACCTACTACATCCAGGGTCAGCAGGAGTCGATCCTCGCGGCGGTCAAGGAACAGGCCGACGCCGGCACCATCGACGAGTACACCTCCGAGGTGCCCAAGCCGAGCGTCATCGGGTCGCTGCTGGTGACCCTGCTGCCCTTCGCGCTCATCGTGCTGCTGTTCATCTTCTTGATGAACCAGGCCCAGGGCGGCGGCCGCGGCGTCATGCAGTT
Organism: Nocardioides sp. P4_G4; assembly: GCF_056401085.1. Lineage (NCBI taxonomy): Bacteria > Bacillati > Actinomycetota > Actinomycetes > Propionibacteriales > Nocardioidaceae > Nocardioides > Nocardioides sp. P4_G4. The sequence goes on along the minus strand of NZ_JBFUKA010000031.1, from coordinate 14,614 downwards.
CGCCAAGAGCAAGGCCAAGCTCATCACCAAGGACATGCCGAAGACGACGTTCTCCGACGTCGCCGGGTCCGAGGAGGCGGTCGAGGAGCTCGGCGAGATCAAGGAGTTCCTCCAGGAGCCCGCGAAGTTCCAGGCCGTGGGCGCCAAGATCCCCAAGGGTGTGCTGCTCTACGGCCCGCCCGGCACCGGCAAGACATTGCTCGCCCGCGCGGTCGCCGGCGAGGCCGGGGTGCCGTTCTACTCGATCTCCGGCTCCGACTTCGTCGAGATGTTCGTCGGTGTGGGTGCCAGCCGCGTCCGCGACCTGTTCGAGCAGGCCAAGGAGAACGCTCCAGCGATCGTCTTCATCGACGAGATCGACGCGGTAGGTCGTCACCGTGGTGCCGGCATGGGCGGTGGCCACGACGAGCGCGAGCAGACCCTCAACCAGCTTCTGGTCGAGATGGACGGCTTCGACGTCCGCGGCGGGGTCATCCTCATCGCGGCCACCAACCGCCCCGACGTCCTCGACCCGGCGCTGCTGCGCCCGGGTCGCTTCGACCGCCAGATCCAGGTCGACGCCCCCGACCTCAACGGTCGCCACCAGATCCTCAAGGTCCACTCCCGCGGCAAGCCGATGGCCCCGGAGATCGACCTGCTCGGCGTGGCTCGTCGTACGCCGGGCTTCACCGGCGCCGACCTGGCCAACGTCCTCAACGAGGCCGCCCTCCTCACCGCGCGCGGCAACGCCAAGCTCATCAACGACTCGGCCCTCGACGAGGCGATCGACCGCGTGATCGCCGGTCCGCAGCGTCGTACGCGCCTGATGAGCGAGAAGGAGAAGCTCATCACCGCCTACCACGAGGGCGGCCACGCCCTCGTCGCCGCGGCGCTGCCGGGCACCGACCCGGTTCACAAGGTCACGATCCTGCCGCGCGGGCGCGCCCTGGGCTACACGATGGTCCTGCCCGACTCGGACAAGTACAGCCAGACGCGCTCGGAGATGCTCGACAGCCTCGCCTACATGCTGGGCGGCATGGCCGCCGAGGCGCTGATCTTCCACGACGTCACCAGCGGCGCCGGCAACGACATCGAGAAGGCGACCAACCTCGCCCGCGCGATGGTCACCCAGTACGGCATGAGCGAGCGCCTCGGCGCGATCAAGCTCGGTGACAGCACCTCCGAGCCGTTCCTGGGCCGCGACATGGGCCACCAGCGCAACTACTCCGAGGAGGTCGCCGCGGTCGTCGACTCGGAGACCAAGAAGCTGCTCGGCACCGCGCACCAGGAGGCCTTCGAGATCCTCGAGCGCAACCGCGACGTCCTCGACGCCCTGGTGCTCGAGCTCCTCGACAAGGAGACGCTCGACAAGGCCCAGATCGCGCGGGTCTTCGAGCCTCTGCGCCTGCACCCCACGCGTCCGGCATGGACCGGGTCGCCCGACCGCAACCCGTCGGAGATCCCGCCCGTCGAGATCCCCCAGGAGATCCGCGACCGCGTCCGCGACATCAACGGCACGGCGCCCGAGCAGGAGGAGGGCGGCATCGTCCTCACCCCTCCCGGCGCCGGTGGCGACACCCACGGCGACTCACTGGGCGGCGGTACCGACACCCCCAGGCCGCCCACCCCGCCCTCCAGCTGAACGGACGCACCCGATGACGGACCCGATCAGCCTCGACGAGCGCGAGCTGCCCGACTTCGACCACGCCCGGGCGGAGGCGGCCGTCCGCGAGCTGCTGCACGCCATCGGTGAGGACCCGGACCGTGAGGGCCTGGTCGACACCCCGGCCCGGGTGGCGCGGGCCTACGCCGAGCTGACCGCCGGCCTGCGCCAGCGGCCGGAGGACGTCCTCACCACCACCTTCGACATCGGCCACGACGAGATGGTGCTGGTGCGCGACATCGAGCTGTGGTCGATGTGCGAGCACCACCTGGTCCCCTTCACCGGCGTCGCCCACGTCGGCTACATCCCCGCCGAGACCGGCAAGATCACCGGCCTGTCCAAGCTGGCGCGCGTCGTCGACGTCTTCGCCAAGCGCCCGCAGGTGCAGGAGCGGCTCACCACCCAGGTGGCCGACTCCCTCATGGAAATCCTCGAGCCCCGCGGCGTGATCGTGGTGATCGAGGCCGAGCACCTGTGCATGACCATGCGCGGCGTGCGCAAGGCCGGAGCCCGCACCATCACGTCGGCGGTGCGGGGCATCATGCACAACGCGGCCACGCGCTCCGAGGCGATGGCGTTGATCCACTCCCGCCGATGAGCCGGCCCGCGCGACCCCTGGTGATGGGGATCGTCAACGTCACCCCCGACTCCTTCAGTGACGGCGGCCTGTACGCCGACACCGACTCGGCGCTCGCCCACGGGCGGGTGCTGCTCGACCAGGGCGCGGACATCCTCGACGTCGGCGGGGAGTCGACCCGGCCCGGGGCCACCCGCCCGGTGGTGGCCGAGGAGCTCGACCGGGTCGTGCCGGTCATCTCCGGCCTGGCCGCCCTCGGTGCCGTGGTCTCCGTCGACACCATGCGCTCGGAGGTGGCCGCTGCGGCCCTCGACGCCGGGGCGCGGATCGTCAACGACGTGTCCGGCGGTCTGGCCGACCCCGCCGTCCTCGACGTGGTCGCCGCCTCGGACGCGACGTACGTCGCCATGCACTGGCGCGCCCACAGCGACCGGATGGCCGACTTCGCGACGTACGACGGTCCCGGCGGGGTCGTCGGCGCCGTGGTGGCCGAGCTCGGCGAGCGGCTGGAGGCGGCGCTGGGCGCCGGCATCGACGCCGACCGGATCGTCCTCGACCCGGGCCTGGGGTTCGCCAAGCGGGGATCCCACAACTGGCAGCTGCTCGCCCACCTCGACGCGGTCGCGGCCCTGGGTCGACCGCTGCTCGTCGGCGCGAGCCGCAAGAGCTTCCTCGGCACCCTGCTGGCCGGCCCCGACGGCATCCCCCGCCCGCCCGGCGAGCGCGAGCACGCCCACGCGGCCCTGGTGCCGCTGCTGGCCGACCAGGGCGTGTGGTGCCTGCGGGTGCACGACGTCCGCGCGACCGACGACGCCCTCGCGGCCTGGCAGGCCTTCCGCTCGACCACCATCCACCAGGGGTGACCCGCGTGACCGACGAGCTGACCATCACCGGCCTCGAGTGCTTCGCGCACCACGGGGTCTTCGACTTCGAGCGGCGCGAGGGACAGACCTTCGTGATCGATCTCACGCTGGGGATCGACACGCGCTCGGCTGCCGCGTCCGACGACTTGCAGGAGACGGTCCACTACGGGACTCTCGTGGACCGGGTCAAGGCTGCAGTCGAGTCCGACCCGGTCGACCTGATCGAGACCGTGGCCCAACGCATCGCCGACGTGTGCCTGACCGAACGTCGTGTTGAATGGGCCCGCGTCACGATCCACAAGCCCGATGCACCCATTGACGCGACATTTCGGGATGTCGCGCTGACGATCACCAGGACTGAGGCCAGCCGATGACCGAGACCCCCAACCCGTACATCGTGGATGCGGACTCCCTCACCGGGGAGATGCACCCCATCCGTCGGATCGTGGTCGCGCTGGGCTCCAACCTCGGAGAGCGCTTCGCGACCCTGCAGGGGGCGGTGGACGCCCTGGCCGACACCCCCGACCTGTTCCTGACCGGCGTCTCGCCGGTCTACGAGTCGGAGCCGGTGGACTCGCCCGTCGAGGACGCGCCCCCGTTCCTCAACGCGGTCGTGCTCGCCGACACCACGCTCCCGGCGGCCCGCCTCATGGAGCGGGCCCTGGCCATCGAGGACGCCTTCGACCGCGAGCGCAGCGACCTGCGCAACGCGCCCCGGACCCTCGACGTCGACCTGATCGTGGTGGGCGACCGCCGCGCCGACGACGACTTCCTGCGCCTGCCGCACCCGCGGGCCCACGAGCGCGCCTTCGTGCTGCAGCCCTGGCACGACCTCGAGCCCGACGCGGAGCTGCCCGACCACGGTCCGATCGCCGACCTGCTCGGTCGGACGGACGTCTCGGGCGTCGCGCGCCGCGACGACCTGGCCCTCGAGGTCCAGTGACCGGAGTCCCTCCTGAGGGGGACCCCGGCGGCCGCGCGCCCGACGACGAGTCGGGCCCGGGGGGCGAGCCCGAGCCCGACCAGGAGCCTGAGGGGCGGCTGCGCCCCACGTCGGCCACGTCGCTGGCCGTCGCGGCGGCGATCGGTCTCGTCGGGGGAGGGCTGCTGCGCACCGTCTCCGTCGCGATCGACGGGACCGCGCCGATCGTCACCTGGATCCAGGCCCTGGCCCTGGTCTTCGTCGCCTGCTTCGTCGGCGCGCTGGCCTGGGACACCTGGCGGACGCTGCACGTGCGCCACGAGCGGCTCGAGCCCCACCGCGCGGTCAACCGACTGGTGCTGGCCCGCGCCTGCGCCCTGGTGGGCGCCCTCGTGGCCGCCGGGTACGCGGCGTACGCCGTGACCTGGATCGGTGATCCCTCCCAGCTGGCCGGCCAGCGGGTCCTGCGCTCGGGCGTCGCGGCCCTCGGGGGAGTGGCGATCGTCATCTCGTCGCTGCTGCTCGAGCGTGCGTGTCGGCTGCCCTCGCAGAAGAAGGGGCCCTAACCTGCTGGTATGCCTTCCCTCCAGCCTCAGCAGTCACAGGCGCGCAGCGCCGCCCGCCGTCGCCAGCGCAGCACGCGGCTGACCGTGGCCGTCGCCCTGCTCGTGGTGGCGACCGTGCTGGTCGGGTGGGCCCTGGTCGCCGGCATCGGCTGGCTGACCTCGCTCGTCGCCGTCGCTGCGCTGGTCCTCGGTGCCGCGGCCACCCGCATCACCCACAGCGAGGTGATGCAGGCCCGCCGTGACGCCGCCCGCGACCGGGCCGAGCAGGCCGCCGAGTACGCCGCCCTGACCGCCGAGCGCACCGCCGAGAACGCCGCCTTCGCCACGGACATGCGCCGCAAGATCGCGGACCGCGAGGAGGTCATCGACGGCCTCGAGGTGGCACTCAGCAAGGCCCAGCGCCACGCCGCCGACCAGACTCGCAAGCTCAACGCCGAGGCCCGTCGGGCCGACGTCGCCGAGCGCGAGGTCGCCGAGTCCGCCCGCCTGCTCGACTCCTCCGAGGACCGCGCCGCCGAGGCGATCGTCCTGGTCGCCGAGCTCGAGGCCGAGCTCGACGTGCTGCGGTCCGAGCTGACCTCCTGGAAGGCCGCGGCAGCCGCGAGGCGCGCCGAGTCCGCCTGAACCTCGCTCACCTGACCGGCCGGCCCCTCGCTCGAGCGGCCGGCCGTTCGCGTCCCCGGCCGCGCGGTGGCGAGACGGCGGGACGCTCCTCGCGGTGACCCGGTCGGCGTACGGCACAATCAACCGATGTGATCCCTGAGGACAACCGGTTCGAGAGCGACCCCGCCAACGTCATCCCCGGCGATCACCCGCTGCCCGAGGGCTGGGAGCCCGGCCCGGTCGATGGTGAGGACGCCGCCACGGTCGCCCGCCTGACCGAGCTGCTGCGGGGCCACGAGGCCGCCGGACGGGGCTGGGCGAGCGCCTCCGAGGACGACGTGCGCGTCGAGGTCTCCGAGCACGGCCTCGCCACCCGCGAGAACGTCGCCGTCCGCGACGCCGACGGCACGATCCGGGCCTGGGGCAGCGTCCACGACCGGGCCGAGGGGCGGATGCTCTTCGTCCACGTCGTCGACCGCGACCTCGACGACGCCACCGCGCTGGCCTGCTCCGACGTCCTCGTCGAGTGGGCGGAGGCCCAGGCCCGCTCCGTCGGCGAGGGGCGTGGGCTCGACGTCCAGCAGATCGACACGGGGTCCTTCGCCGGGGACGAGCGCCAGCACCGGTTCCTCGAGGGCGCCGGCTTCACCAAGGTCCGCACGTGGTGGCAGATGAGTCGCGCCGTCACCGCCGACGAGGCCGGCCTGGTGCCCGCCCCGGAGGCGTGGGAGCGACGCGGCGTGCGGTTCCGCCTCGTCGGCCGCGAGGACGACGGGATGCCCGACGAGTCGTGCCTGCGCGCCGTGCACGACGTCCTCGAGGGCGCGTTCACCGACCACTTCAACTCGGCGGAGGAGACCTTCGACGAGTTCATCCACCGCGTGCGTGAGGACCCCGGGCACCGGTGGGACCACTGGTGGCTCGCCGAGCTCCTCGACGACCCCGAGGCCCCCGAGCCGGTCGGGGCCCTGGTCGGCACCGTGTCCGAGGGCGGCGAGGGACCCGACGGGTCCTACGTGTCCTACCTCGGCGTCCTGGGCTCCGCCCGCGGGCGGGGCGTCGCCACCGGCCTGCTGCGCACCATCATCGCCGACGCGGCGGCCCGTGGGCGCGACCGTGTGGGGCTCGAGGTCGACGCCGACTCCCCGACCGGCGCCGACGGCCTGTACGTCGCGATGGGCTGGGCCACGCGCTACGTCACCGAGTCCTGGCATCGGGACGTGCAGGTCTCCTCAGCGCAGTGACTCGCGCAGGGCGCGGTGCACCCCGGCGGGGGTGAGCACGCCCACGAAGGCAGCACCCCGCTTGACGCCGATCATCGGCCGGTCGTCGCGCAACAGCGCGGCCAGGGCCTCCTCCAGCGTCGAGTCGATGTCGATCGCCGCGCCCAGCTGACCGCCCTGCACGCCGTCGAGGGGCTCGAGGTGCTCCTCGCGCAGCGGCGTCACCGCGAGCCGGCGCAACCCGCGGGTCGAGCCCACGAAGTCGGCCACGAAGTCGTCGGCCGGGTGCGCGAGCAGCTCCATCGGCGTGGCGAACTGGGCCAGGCGGCCCCCGGTCGCGAACACCGCGACCCGGTCGCCCATCCGGACGGCCTCATCGATGTCGTGGGTGACCAGGACGACCGTCTTGCCCAGCTCGCGCTGCAGCCGCAGGAACTCGTCCTGGAGCTTGGTGCGCACCACGGGGTCGACGGCCCCGAAGGGCTCGTCCATCAGCAGCACCGGCGGGTTGGCGGCCAGGGCGCGGGCCACGCCGACGCGCTGGCGTTGACCGCCGGAGAGCTGGTGCGGGTAGCGGTCGGCGTACTGGTCGGGGTCGAGCCCCACGGTGTCCATGAGCTCGCGGGCCCGCTCGCGCGCGGTCGACTTCGACTCGCCGTACAGCAGCGGCACGGTCATCACGTTGGTGATGATCTTCTGGTGCGGGAAGAGGCCGATCTGCTGGATGACGTAGCCGATCCCGCGGCGCAGCTGCACCGGGTCGACGTCGGTCACGTCGGTGCCGTCGAGCCAGATGCGGCCCGTGGTGGGCTCGATGAGCCGGTTGATCATCTTCAGCGTCGTGGACTTGCCGCAGCCCGACGGGCCGACGAGGCAGACCATCTCGCCACGGCGTACGTCGAGATCGAGCTCGTGCACCGCGACCGTGCCGTCGGGGTAGGTCTTGCCGACTCCCGAGAGTCGGATCATGGTGTCCGCGTCCGTGTCGGGCATCGCGTCGTGGCTCGCCTCGGCTGAGGGGGATCCGTGGTCGGAGGCGGTAGCGTCCATGCGGTGACCCTACTGGTGCAGGCCGCGCAGCTACGGCTCCCGAGCGCCGACGAGCCGAGCTGCTACAGCCGCCTGGTCAACGACTGGGTGTGCGGCGCCTACGTCACCGATCGCCGGTCCGAGATCGTCGACGCCACCGTCCAGCACATCGGCATCACGGTCGTGGCGGTCGTGCTGGGCCTGCTCATCGCGTTCCCCCTGGCGCTGGTGGCCCGCCGCATCCCACGGCTCGAGTCGACGATCCTGGCGGTCACCACGGGCATCTACACGGTGCCCTCCCTCGCGCTGTTCCCGCTGCTGGTGCCCTTCACCGGGCTGAGCGCCACGACGGTGGTGATCGGGCTCGCCCTCTACGCCCTCACCATCCTGGTGCGCAGCCTGCTCGAGGGACTGCGCTCGGTGCCCGACGAGGTGCGCGAGTCCGCCATCGGGCTGGGCTACGGCCGCGGTGGACTACTCATGAGGATCGAGCTGCCCCTGGCCCTCCCGGTGGTCATGGCCGGACTGCGGGTCGCCACGGTGTCCACCGTCGCGCTGACCACGGTCGGCTCGCTCGTGGCCTACGGCGGCCTGGGCAACCTCATCAAGGACGGCGTGCTCACCAACTTCCGTGCCGAGCTCTTCACCGCCTCGGTGCTCTGCGTGCTGCTGGCCGTGGTCCTCGACGTGCTTCTGGTGCTCGCCCAACGGGCGCTCACCCCGTGGACCAGGGGGGTGCGGGCATGACCGTCTTCGGCGACATGTGGGACTACCTCAGCGACCCGGGCAACTGGTCGGGCAGCGACGGCATCGCGGCCCTCCTCGGTCAACAGCTGCTGCTGACCGTCACCGCGCTCCTGATGGCGATGGCCATCGGCCTGCCGCTCGCGCTGTGGCTCGGACACCTCGGCCGCGGCGGGTTCCTGGCGATCAACATCTCCAACATCGGCCGCGCCGTCCCGACCTTCGCGCTGCTGGCGCTCCTGGTGGTGGCCCCGTGGCCGGGCACCGACTCCCTGGGCCCCTACGGCCGCGCCGGCCTGGCGACCCTGATCGCGCTCACCCTCTTCGCGCTGCCGCCGATCATCACCAACTCGTACGTCGCGATGCGCGAGGTCGCGCCCGACGTCCGTGAGGCGGCGCGGGGGATGGGCATGACCGGCCGCCAGCAGTTCTGGCGGGTGGAGCTGCCGCTCGGCCTGCCACTGGTGATGTCGGGCCTGCGGCTCGCGCTGGTGCAGGTCTGGGCGACGGCCACGATCGCCGCGCTGGTGGCCGGCCCCGGATTGGGGCAGATCATCACCGACGGGTTCTTCCGCTCCAACTACGGCAAGGGCATCGCCGGCGCGGTCGTGGTGGCCGCGGTGGCGCTCGTGCTCGAGCTGCTGGCGGCGATGGCGCAGCGCGCCGTCGACCCCACGCGTCGTACCGGGGCGGCCACCCCGGGAGGTGGGCGCGACGATGCGCTGTCGGTGAGCGGGGCTACCGTTGAGCCCTCCGCCGAACCCGTCGGCTGAGCGCAGCATCCGGACACGCGCACCCCCTGGGATGCGGGACACAGAAGGAACACCATGCACCTCGCTCGCACGCTGGCCGCCGTCCTCGCCGCCGGCGCCCTCACCCTCACCGGCTGTGCCGGCGACGACCTCTCCGACGACTCGGCCTCCGACGACTCGTCCTCCGCCTCCGCCGACAAGGGGTCGATCACCCTCGCCGGACAGAACTTCCCCGAGGCGACCCTCGTCGCCTCGATGTACGAGCAGCTCCTCGAGGACGCGGGCTACACCGTCGAGACCAAGCTCGTCGACTCCCGCGACGCCTACATGCCGACCTTCCCCGGCGACGTCGACATCGTCCCGGAGTACGTCGGCGGCATCGTCAACTTCCTCAACACCCAGGCCAACGGCGCCAAGGCCAAGCCCTTCGAGGCCGGTGACGGCGAGCAGCTCGCCACCGACGGAGCCTCCCTGCTCGAGGACGCCGGCATCGAGCTCCTCGACATCTCGCCCGCGACCGACACCAACGCGTTCTTCGTGACCCAGGAGTTCAGCGACGCCGAGGGCGTCACCACGCTCTCGGACCTCGAGGGCCAGTCGGTCACGCTCGCGGCGGCCCCCGACTGCGAGGGCCGGCTCGACTGCGCGGGCGGCCTCACCGACGAGTACGGCATCGACATCACCAAGGTGCTCGGTCTGGGCTACGCCTCCGACCAGACCTACCAGTCGGTGCTCGACGGCGAGTCCGAGCTCGGCGAGACCTCGACCACCGACGGCACCCTGGAGTCGCAGGGCCTCGTCATCCTCGAGGACGACAAGCAGATCCAGCCGGCCCAGAACCTCGTGCCGGCCGTGTCCGCCGACTTCCTGGCCGACAACCCGGACGTCGCCGACATCCTCAACCCGCTGATGGCCGCGCTGACGACCGAGGGGCTCACCGAGCTCAACGGCCGGATGGCCGTCGACCGGGAGAAGCCCGAGGACGTCGCCGCCGCCTTCCTGTCCGACCAGGGCCTGCTCTGACCTGACAGTCGCACCGCGTGGAACGAAGGGCCTCCCGCCTCGGCGGGGGGCCCTTCTCACGTCCGGCGGTGCCCGGTCAGCACGCGCGTACGGCCAGGAAACGGGGGAGGTCAGCTCTCGTGGGGGCGCAGGGCCAGCGCCGCCGGATCGACCGTCGAGGTGTCGAGCACCCGGTGCGGTACGGCGAGCCGCCACGTGCCGCTGGCGACGTCCTGCACCCGGTCCGCGGGCCCGTCGAGATCGGCCACCCACGTCATCAGCTCCGCGGCCTCGGGACGGCGGTCCTGCTCGACCAGCCACCCGCAGAGCCGGTGCACCGGCGGCAGGCCGCTGTGCACCAGCGAGCGCTGCCCCCACAGCTCGAGCACCCCCGCGCGCAGCAGCCGCCACCACTCGTCGCTCGCCCCGGGGATGAGCAGGAAGTAGCGCCACAGGTCGCCGGCGAGCACCCGGTCCACGACGTACGACGTCACCACCGGGTCCCCGTGCTCGGTGACGGAGGCGAGGGTCATCCGCTTGGTCTCCCAGCGGTCGACGAGATCCGGCACGGAGGCCCGCTGCTGGGTGATGGAGGTGCCGTCGGTGCGGATGCGCCAGTGGTAGACCGGCTCGTCGAGCACGTCGAAGGTGCCGGCCAGGTAGGCCCGCGTGGTGGTCGGCTGGTCCTCGTAGCGGATCCGCTCGGGCCACGACAGGCCGGCCGACTTCCAGAAGGAGCGCCGGAAGAGCTTGTTCCAGGCGAAGACGTCGCCGAGGATCTCGGGGTGGTCGTGGACCCGCACCCCGGTCAGGGCGGGCCGGTGCAGGCGCCGCATCCACGGCGGCTCGGAGAGCGAGCCGTCCTCCCAGCGCAGCACCGAGCCGGTGGCGAAGTCCGAGCCCGAGGACTGCAGCGAGGCCACCAGGGAGGCCAGCGCGGTCGGCGGCAGCACGTCGTCGGAGTCCAGGAAGGCCAGGTAGTCGCCGCGCACGTGGCGCTGCCCCTCGTTGCGGGCCGCGCCCAGGCCGCCGTTGTGGGTGTGCACGACGCGGATGCGCGGCTCGCGGGAGGCCCACTCGTCGGCGATCGCGCCGGACCGGTCCGGGGTGCCGTCGTCCACGACCACGGCTTCCCAGCGGGTGTGCGTCTGGGCCACCAGGGAGGCCAGGCAGGTGGGCAGCCACTCCTCGACGGCGTACACGGGCACCACCACGCTGACGAGGGGTTGTCGTCGACCAAACCACTTCACAGGTGGGGACAGTAGCGAGTTGTAGGCTCACCGACCGTGACTGAGGCGAGCGGGACCACCGGGGCGACGGCCCGATCGACGACCGAGCGGCAGGCTCGGGCCATCGACGAGATGAACCCCGACGGGGTGCCCCGCAAGGTGCTCTTCGTGGCCGGTGCCGGTCGTAGCGGCACCTCGACGATGGCCGGCATCTCCAGCCTGCTCGGCATGCACGTCCCGCTGCCCGAGGTCCCCCCCGACGCCTCCAACCCGCGCGGCTTCAGCGAGCCGCAGTGGGTCGTCGACCTGCACGACCGCTTCCTCAAGGAGGCCGGCGTCCAGGTGAGCGACAGCCGGCCGAGCGCGTGGTTCGAGACCGGTCGGATCTCGACGCGCGAGCCGGCCCGGATCCGGGTGACGGAGTGGCTCGAGCCGCACTTCGACGTGCACCCCGAGCTCGTGGTCAAGGACCCGCGGCTGAGCTGGTTCCTGGGCCTGTGGCGGGTCGCGGCCATCCGTACCGGCGCGACGCCGGTCTTCGCGACGATGCTGCGCCCGCCCGCCGAGGTGGTGGGCAGCAAGCAGAAGTACTACGCCAACAAGCTAGGCGCGTCCCACCTCGCGGCCAGCTGGCTCAACATGCTGCTCCACACCGAGCGGGCCACCCGCGAGAGCGCGGGCGGGGCGCGGGTCTTCGTGCGGTACGACGACCTGCTCACCGACTGGGTCAAGACCACGATGCGCGTCGGCCGGGAGCTGGACCTCCAGACGATCATCCACACCCGTAGCGACCAGATCCGCGAGGTGCACCGCTTCATCGACCCCAACCTGCGCCGCGTGAGCCAGACCCTCGACGACCTCGGCCTGCCGCCCCGCCTGCACGAGCTCACCGCGACCACGTGGGAGGAGCTCAACAAGCTCGCCGAGCCGGACGGCGACACCACCGAGGTGCACGCGACCCTGGACGAGCTGCGCGACGCCTACACCGACCTCTACGAGGAGGCCGAGGCGATCAGCAGGTCCTCGGTCGTCGCGGCCCGCATCGCCGGCGCCCAGGTGGCCGCCGCCGACGCGCCGCCCGCGACCGGAGGCCTCACCGACCGGATCCCGCACGACGTGCGCGCCAAGATCCCCCCGTCCGTACGACGCGGCGTACGCAAGGCGCTCGGCCGGGAGCGGACGCAGGGATGAGCATCCCGATCGGCTCGGGCCACGGCCTGAGCAACATCGAGGGGCACACCGACTACGACATCGTCTGGCCCTGGAACCGTGAGGGCGGCCTGCGGCGCGGCGCCACGGCGGTGCTGCGCGTCAAGAACGAGGCGCCGTCGATGCGCTTCGTGCTGCCGCCGCTGCTCCGGGCCTGCGACCACGTGCTGGTCGTGGACAACGGCTCCGACGACGGCACCGGCGAGGCGGCCCGGGCCGCAGCGGCCGGGGCCGGGCTGGGCGACAGGCTCACGCTCGCGGAGTACCCGTTCTCCGTCGCGCGCGCCGGCGCCGAGCACCTGGCCGTCAACGAGCGGTCGGTGCACTCGCTCGCCTACTTCTACAACTGGTGCTTCAGCCACGTGCGGACCCGCTACTCGTGGAAGTGGGACGGCGACATGGTGCTGACCACCGAGGGCGAGGTCTCGCTGGCCGACCTGTCCTGGCAGGTCGGGATGACGGACGCGGTGATCCGCATCCCGCGCCACGGCCTCTACATCAAGGACGAGACCACCGCCTACCTCGACCTCGGCCTGCGCAACATCGAGGAGTGGGGCTTCCCGATGAGCCCGGACTTCGTCTACTCCAAGGCCCCGGAGTGGGAGATCCGTACGACGCCCCCGACGTTCCGGATGTTCGCGCTCCCGCAGGGCCTCGTCGTCGAGCTCAAGTACCTCGACGGTGACGAGTTCGCGCACTGGACCGACCCCGCGTCGTTCGCCACGAGCATCCGCAACCGACGCAAGCGGCGCGAGTGGACCGTCTTCAACGCCCTCAACCACGGCGAGGTCCCCGAGGGAGTCACCGAGATCGTGGCACCGGAGGGCGTGCACGTGGTCGACCACGTGACGCACGCGTGGCTGCCCCGGGCGCCGCGCCCCTTCGCCGTCGACGACCCCGACCACGCCAAGCTGCACCTGCGCGCCTGACGCCGCCCGCGACGCGTGTCGGGTACGTCACGTTCACGGACTGTTCACACGCGCGTTTCACGGGGCGTACCCTCTCGATGATCGAGCACATCGAGCGGTACCCGACCTGCCTCCCGGGGGCAGAGGGACTGAAACGAGAGGTTCGCCCCAGATGACCCAGCCCAGCACGGGCCTGCGGGTCGGCGCCATCGGCGCCGGTCGCGTCGGCGCGATCCTGTCCGCTGCCCTCGGCCGCGCAGGCCACGAGATCGTCGCCGTGGCCGGCGAGTCCGACGCCTCCCGCGGACGCGTCGAGGCGCTGCTGCCCGGCGTACCGGTCGCGAAGCCGTCCGACGTCGCCCGCGCCTGCGACCTGCTGCTGCTCACCGTCCCCGACGACATGCTCCCCAACGTCGTGGCGATGCTCAGCGCCTCCGGCGCCATCCGCGAGGGCCAGTACGTCGCGCACACCTCGGGTCGCCACGGCCTCGCCGTCCTCGAGCCGGCGGCCGCCGTGGGTGCCCGGGTGCTCGCCCTGCACCCCGCGATGACCTTCACCGGCACGGAGGTCGACCTGCCCCGGTTGGCCGGCTGCGTGTTCGGCGTCACCGCGGATGACGCCGAACGCGAGCTCACCGAGCGCCTGGTGGCCGACCTCGGCGGGCGCACCATGTGGGTGCCCGAGGACCGCCGCACGCTCTACCACGCGGGTCTCGCGCACGGCGCCAACCACCTGGTCACCCTGGTCACCCAGGCCATGGAGCTGCTGTCGCAGGCCATGGAGACCAGCCCCGAGGCCGGGCTCGACACCACCGGGGGTGGCGCCGTCAGCCCCGCCGAGACGCTGCGCCCGCTCCTGACCGCCGCCCTCGACAACGCGCTGGCCCAGGGCGACTCCGCCCTCACCGGCCCGATCGTGCGCGGCGACGTGGAGACCGTCCGGGCCCATCTGGCCGAGATCGCCGCCACGGCCCCGCACACCCTCCCGTCGTACGTCGCGCTGGGCCGCGACACGCTCGACCGCGTGGTCACGGACGGTCGCGTGCTGCCCATCCGGGCGGCCAAGCTGGCCTCGGTCCTCGACGCGGCCGAGCGGGCGGCGTCGGCCGCTCCCGTGCCGGAGCACCGCCCGGAGACCCAGGCTCGATGACGACCGCTCCCGTCCTCGCGGCCACCCGCGAGGAGCTGAGGTCCTGGCGCGCGCAACGCCCCGGCCGGGTGGCCCTCGTGCCCACCATGGGTGCCCTGCACGAGGGGCACGCCAGCCTCATGCGCACGGCGCGCGAGCACGCCGACACCGTGGTCGTGAGCGTCTTCGTCAACCCGCTGCAGTTCGGGGAGGGCG
>NZ_JBFUKA010000030.1:0-42067 GCF_056401085.1 Nocardioides sp. P4_G4 | reverse complement strand
CATCGCGGCGAGCGCCCTGCAGCCCGGCGACCTGGTCTTCTACTACAGCCCGATCAGCCACGTCGGCATGTACATCGGCAACGGCATGATCGTGCACGCGGCCAACCCGGGCACCGGTGTCGCGGTGGCGGGCCTGTACTCGATGCCCTTCGTCGGCGCGGTCCGCCCTGGCTGACAGCTCGACCTCGAGGACCGGTCACCCACGCCTGTGGGTGGCCGGTCTTTCGCTGTTCGCGGCCCTTGCGGTCGTCGTCGCCCTGCTCGTCGGCCAGCGTGGGGACACCCACCTGGCCACTCCCGGCGCTCCCGCCGTGGACGGGCCACGGCCCGGTGCGGCGGCGGCGACCCTGCACCTGCTCGAGGAGGCCGTCGGGTCGCAGGACCCGGATGCGGCACGTGCCCTCGCACCGTCGGACGACAGCGTCGCGCGCACCCTGCTGGCCTCGGTCGCCGACAACGCCGGGGCCCTCGACGTCACGGACTTCTCCGCGCGGTACGTCGACGAGACCGGCGCCGGCGCCGGCGATGGCTCGTGGACGGCCGAGGTGGCGCTCACGTGGGCCTTCGGGGGCTTCGACCGACGGCCTGCCAGTGCGGAGGTGGCCGTCACCTTCGTCTCGGACGGCGACACGGTGTCCATCCGCCGCTTCGGTGGCGTCGGCGACGGTGTCGAGCCGCTGTGGTTGCAGGGCGCCGTGGCGGTGCGCCGTACCGGCACCACGCTGGTGGTGGTGTCCGCGGTGCGGCCGGGAGCCGGCCGGGAGGTCGCGACGTACGCCCGCCGGGTCGCACGGGGGATCGAGGTCGTGCGCCGCGTGCTGAYGGACTGGCGCCCGTCGGTGGTCGTCGAGGTGCCGTCCTCGGCCTCGGCGCTCGACGCCACCCTCGATGCGGCCGACGGGACCTACGCCGGCATCGCCGCCGTGACCACCACGGTCGACGGGTCGGGGCGGACCGGGGCGCCGGTCCACGTCTTCGTCAACCCCGACGTGACCCGCGGACTCAGGGGCGCCGGGGCGCAGGTCGTGATGAGCCACGAGCTCGCCCACGTCGCGACGGGTGCCGCCACCAGCGCGGTGGACCTGTGGCTGCTCGAGGGCTTCGCCGACTACGTGGCGCTGCGGGACGTGCCGCTGCCGCTGTCCACCACCGCGGGCCGTGCCGCCGAGCTGGTACGCCGTGACGGCCTGCCCCGCAGCCTGCCCGGCCCGGAGGAGCTCGACACCCGGGCCACCGACCTCGAGGCGGCCTACGAGCTGGCGTGGCTGGCCTGTGACACCCTCGCCGAGCAGGTGGGGGAGCAGGCCCTCCTGGACATCTACCGCCGGGCCTCGGCAGGGATGCCCCTGGCCGCCGCCCTGCGCCGTCACGGCGCCACCGTCGAGGGTCTCGTCGAGCGGTGGCGGGACCGGCTGGCCACGTTGGCGTCGTGACGGGCTGGCTACGTTGACGTCGTGACCGGGTGGAGCGAGCGACGTACGGCGGCGACCGTCACGGCGGTCGCCGGGCTCGCCCTCGTGGTGCTCGCGGTCGTGCTGGTGCCGTGGCACCCGGTCCCGGGAGGATCGCGGCCGCCGGTCGATGCCCACGACCTCTTCACCGCCGAGCAGCTGGCGCGTGCCGAGACCTACGCCCGCTGGAGCCGGTTGTGGGGCTGGAGCGGCCTCGGGGTGTCCCTCGCGGTCACGTGCGCGCTGGGCTTCAGCCGCTGGGGGCGCCGGCTGGTCGACCGGTTGCCGGGCCCCTGGTGGGTGCAGGCCGTGCTGGCGGTCCTCGGCCTCGGGCTCGTCGGCCGTCTCGTGACCCTGCCGTTCTCGGTCGCGAACCACCGCCACCGGCTCGGCTACGGGCTCACCACGCAGACGGCGGCCGGCTTCGCGGGCGACGTCGTCCGCAGCGAGCTGGTGGGAGCGGTCAGCACCTCGATCGGCGTGCTGGTGTTGCTTGCGATCGCCCGGCGCTGGAGGCGCGCCTGGACCGCCGTCGCGGGCCTCGTCATGGCCGGGCTGGTGGTCGTCGCGTCGTTCGCCTACCCGCTGGTGGTGGAGCCCGTCTTCAACCACTTCGAGTCGCTGCCGGCAGGTGAGCTGCACACCGGGATCCTGCAGCTGGCGGACACCGAGGGGGTGCCGGTCGACGAGGTGCTGGTCGCCGACGCGTCCCGGCGCACGACGTCGCTGAACGCCTACGTCTCCGGGTTCGGCGGCACCCGGCGGGTGGTCGTCTACGACACGCTCGTCGAGTCGCTGCCGCAGGACCAGGCGCTCAGCGTGATCGCCCACGAGCTGGCGCACGCGCGCCACGACGACGTGATCGTCGGCACGGTGCTCGGTGCCCTCGGGGCGGCGGCCGGAGTGGGGTTGCTCGGCCTGTTGATCGGGTCCCGGCTCAACCGTGGGGGAGCGCGGGCGGGAGATGCGGCGGTCGTGCCGTTCGTGCTGGCGGCCCTGGCGGTGGGGACGCTGCTGTCCAGCCCGGTCCAGGCGGGGATCAGCCGGCAGATCGAGACGCGGGCCGACGTCGAGGCCCTGGTCGCGACGCGTGACCCGGATGCGTTCGTGCAGGTGCAGCGCACGTTGGCGCTGCGGTCGATCGCGGATCCCATCCCACCGGCGTGGTCACAGTGGTGGKGGGGAAGTCATCCGACGGTGCTGGAGCGGGTGGCGCTGGCGAAGCGGTGAGAACCGGGGACCGCCAGTCAGAGACCGGCCATCACGGGCGAGAAGAGCGCCGCGACCTGGGCGCCGAAGGTGGTGACGGACCCTGCGATCACCACGGCGATCATCGTGCACATGATCGCGTACTCGGTGGCCGTGRCGCCGTCGTCGTCCCGCCGGGGAGGCGTGAGGTTCATGGGGGTGTCCGTTCGCGGGGGGTGCGGAGAAACGGCGAAGGCCGGCGCCGCCGAGGGCGACGCCGGCCTTCCGTGGCTGACTCAGGTCAGAGCGAGCCGGAGATCTGGGTGAAGAGGCCGTTTAGCTTGCCACCGAGGGCGCCGACGGTACCGATGATCGCGACCGCGATGAGGGCGACCATCAGGCCGTACTCGACGGCGGTGGCGCCCTTGTCGTCGCGCTTGGCGAGCATGAGGGTCAGGAAGTTCTCGATGATCTGCATGATGAATCCTCTGGATGGCAGTGATGAGTCCGGATGTGTCCGAGTCCAGGAGGACCCGTCGATGACAATCTTGGACTTTCGGCGACCGTGCCGAATCGGGTGATCGGACGTACGTGGGTAGTTCGATGTGACTAGCGCAGATCCTCACCAGGACCGGCCCCGCATGGTCCTGCCGGGCGGGGCGTGCACGCTGTCCGGGAACGCCGAAGGCCGGCGTCGCACACGCGACGCCGGCCTTCGGTGGAGATGGGATCAGAGCGAGCCGGAGATCTGGGTGAAGAGGTCGTTCAGCTTGCCGCCGAGGGCGCCGACGGTGCCGATGATCGCCACGGCGATGAGGGCGACCATCAGGCCGTACTCGACGGCGGTGGCGCCCTTGTCGTCGCGCTTGGCGAGCATGAGGGTCAGGAAGTTCTCGATGAGCTGCATGGTGCTTCCTCGGGGTCGTGGTGACGAACGGAGACGGGGGCCTTGACCCGAGAGGCCCTCACGCCCGATTGTCCGGGCCGCCGCACAGGAGCACGTCGGACGGTCGGCTCGACCCCGCTGGTCCTTTGTGACCACCTCACCGCAGCCCGGATGGATGGCGGGAGTGGTCAGAACTGCTGCGGGGAGAGGTGGTCCAGGAGACCCATCCGCATCGCGGTGACCAGCGCCTGCGCCCGGTTGGCGGCGCCGAGCTTCTGGTAGATGTGCGTGATGTGCGTCTTCGCGGTGGACTCGCTGAGGTAGAGCCGTCCCGCGATCTCGCCGGTCCCGAGCCCGTCCGCCAGCAGTGCGAGCACTTCCTCCTCGCGCCCGGAGAGCTTCGGCGTCACCGGCGCGGTGGCCCGGCGCATCATGGCAGCACTCAGGGCCGAGCACAGGAAGGTGCGAGGGGCGACTGCGGCGTGCTTGGCGGCGCTGATGACCTCGGTGGCGCGACGGTCCTTGCCGACGAAGCCCGAGGCACCCGCCTCCATGGCGGCGAAGATCTGGTCGTCGCCCGCGTGCATGGTGAGGACCACGACTCCGGCGGTGTCGTTCACCGCGCGGATGGCGCGTACGACGTCGAGGCCGTGGCCGTCCGGGAGCTGGAGGTCGGTCACCACCACGTCGGGGTCGAGCTCACCGAAGGCCGCGACGGCCTCGGCCACGCTTCCGGCCTGGCCGACGACGGTCATGTCCTCGTCGCGCTCGAAGGCTCGGGCGAGGCCCTGGCGGATCAGCTCGTGGTCATCGACGAGAAGGACTGTGGTGCTCATGTGAGCGGTTCCCTTCGGGTAGCGCGGCGTGGCGGGTCTGGAGGCGGACGACGGTGCCGCCGTCGTGCCGCGGGATGATGCGCAGGTCGGCACCGACGGTCTCGGCCCGCTCCCGCATGGTCTGGAGGCCCCAGTGACGTTCCTTCGGCAAGGCGTTGCCGACCCCGTCGTCCTCGATCTCGAGCCGCACGCACGAGCCGTCCGAGACGAGGGTGACCCACAGGTTGGTCGCGTGAGCGTGCCGGCGCACGTTGCCGATGGCCTCCTGCGCGATCCGGAGGAGCTCCATCTCGGTGCGCGAGGGCAGAGCCGGTCCGGACTCGTCGAGGAGGAGGTGGACACGCAGGTCGCTCCCGTGACTTACCTCGCGGACGTATTCGGCGAGCGCCCCTGAGAGGCGGTGGTCGGCGATCTCGTGGCGGAGGTCGAAGATGGAGAAGCGCAGCTCGGTGACGACCCGGCTGATCTCCTCGCGCAGCGACGAGGCCAGCTCCTGGGTCTGGCGCTGGTCGGAGACGGACTCGATCTCGTCGACGATGTAGCCGAGGGCGACGATCTCCTGTGCCACCCCGTCGTGCATCTCCCGAGCGATCCTGTTGCGCTCCTCAGCGGTGGCCATGAGGCGTACGTCGTCGAAGAGGACCGCGGTGTCCAGGCGCAGGACGAACTCGTCGGCGATGGCCTGGGCCTGCTCTCGCAGCACGTCGTTCCACCCCGCGTCGCGCACCAGGACGACGGAGCCGAGCTGGTGCTCCCCGCGGTGGAGCCACACCGTCAGGATGCTCGGGTCGGTCTGGGCGGAGGCCCCGGCGGGGGGTGCGACGACGCCGTCGCCGAACGACGAGAGCAGGTCGGGCTCGGACCGTCGCCCGCGGACGAAGACGGCGGACCGGTCGGCGCCCGTGGCGGAGCGCAGGGCGGTCTCCAGCTCCGCCGCGAGCTGGACGCTGTCCAGACCGACCGCTCCGCGGCTGGCCAGGGTGTGGAGCTGCGACACCAGCTGGTTGGCCGTGGCGTACGGCGCCTGGCGGGTCTCGAGCTCGCGCATGGAGCGGGACTGCCAGCTGGCCAGCAACCCGACCCCCATCCCGATGACCAGCCAGGGGGCCGACTCGGTGATCCGGTCCCGCATCAGTGCCGCGGGAGTCATCAGGGCCAGGGTGGACAGGGTGGTGGCGACGAGGACGACTGCGGCGTTGACCGTGGTCACCCAGCCGTGCCGCACGCCTGCCGCGATGGGCGGAACGCTCAGGTAGACGAGCAGGCTCGGCTGAGAGGGGGCGCTGGCCAGCAGGACCCCGATGAGCAGTGCCTCGCCGACCGGGATCCACGGACGGCTGAGCCGGGGCGCGTTCCACTCGAGGGCCGACGACACCCCCGCCACCAGCGTGATCGCGGCGAGCAGGGGGGCCACCTCGCGGGCCGACCCGGCACCGAGCGCGGTGCCGAGGGCCAGGGAGAGCGCAAACGCGCGCACCGCAGTCGTGACCCGCCATGGGGTCAGCGCTGGGCTCGGTGGAGTGTGGACGGGAGGTACGGTACGCGACCGCATCGTCACTGTCCGGTGGCGGAGAACGTCTGCACGATCTGGATGCCGGCGGGACCGAGGATCACGATGAAGAGGCAGGGGAGGATGAAGAGCACGAGCGGGATCATGATCCGCACCGGCACCTGCTGCGCCTTCTCCTCGGCGCGCTGGCGGCGCATGGTCCGCATCTCCTGGCTCTGGATCCGCAGGACCCGTCCGATCGGGATGCCGAGACTGTCGGCCTGCACCATGGCCAGGCAGAAGGACTTGAGGTCGCCCAGCGAGGTGCGCTCGGCCATGGCGCGCATGGCCTCGGTGCGTCCCACGCCGATCTGCATCTCCTGGAGCAGTCGGGCGAACTCCTGGGAGAGCGGGCCCTTGGTGTTCTTCGCGACCCGGCTGACGGCTGCGTCGAACCCGAGCCCGGCCTCGACCGAGACGGTGAGCAGGTCGATGGCGTCCGGGAGGGCGTTGCGCATCAGGGACTCACGCTTGCTGCCGGCGTTGTAGAGCAGCACGTTGGGCAGCACATAGCCGAAGGCGGCGGCGGCCAGCGTCGCCAGGACCACCCGGTAGAAGGGCCAGCCGAAGCCCAGCAGGTACAGGAAGCCCACGGAACCCAGGACCGACATGCCCAGGAACTTGAGACCGATGAGCCGGTTCACGTCCCACGCCGGCGGGTTGCCGGCGATGTCGAGGCGGTACTGGAGTCGCTGGGCGGTGTCCGCACGCACGAGGCGGCGACCGATGTCCACGAAACGGTCACCCAGGGGACCCAGGACGCGCTCCGCGAAGGGTCGCTCGAGCTCCTCCTTGAGCACGTCCGGAGCGGAGTCGATCGCCTGGACGGCGGCGATCGAGCGGGCCACTCCCCGACGTTCGCTGGTGGCGACCCCGATGAGGGACAACGAGAGTGCCAGGGCGACGAAGAGGAAGCCGGCACCGAGGAGCAGGGTCATCGAGCTGGACATGGATCAGACCTCGACCTTCGCGAGTCGGGACATGGCGAACGTGCCGATTCCGAGCAGTCCTGCTGCGGCGGCGAGGAGCAGGGCTCCGGGGAAGGTGGTGTAGAGCACCTCCATGTACGAGCGGTTGACGAAGTACATGTACACGGCGATCAGCGGAGGCAGCCCGGTCAGGATGTAGCCCGACAGGCGACCTTCCGCGCTCAGGGCGCGGACCTGGCGCCGGAGGTACTCGCGTTCGCGCAGGGTCTCGGCGACGGTGTGCAGGATCTCGGCGAGGTTGCCACCGACCTCGCGCTGGATGCGGATGGCCATGACCACCCAGCCGAAGTCCTCGCTGTCCATCCGCTGCCCCACCCCCTCGAGGGCGTCCGAGATGTCGATGCCGAGGCGCTGCTCGACCAGGGCACGGCGCAGCTCGCCCGCCATGGGCTCGTGCCCCTCGCGCACCACCGTGTCCACTGCCTGGGGGAGTGACAGGCCGGCCTGCAGCCCACCGGCCATGAGGCCCAGGGTCTGGGCCAGCTGCCCGTTGAACGTGTTGAGGCGGCGACGGTGGCGCCACTTGAGGTAGACCCAGGGGATCGCCACGCCACCGAGGAGACCGATGACGCCCAGCACCCCTCCGCCCATCAGGAAGCCGACCGCGGCAGCGCCGACAGCGATGCCGGCGTGGAGGAGGACCCACTCGGCCGCGGTGAGGGCCGAGCCCGCGCCGGCCAGGCGCTGGGAGATGCGAGTCTCGAGGTCGGCGTTGACGACCTTGGAGGTCATCGCGACGGCGGACTCCTTCAGGTCGGCGGAGCCGGAGCCGGAGGCACGTCGCTTGCCGCTCTTGCCTCCCGCGCCGCCCTCGAAGTAGGCGTCGAGGCGTCGCTCGGCGGAGGACTTGCCGGGCGACGCGAGCACCATGGTGAGCAGTCCGACGAGGCCGAGGAACACTGCGAGAGCGCCGGCGAGCATCACCGGCTTGCTGACGAGGGCCTTGCCCCGGTCGACGACCTGCGGAGCCGAGGCGCCGCCTGAGTCGAGGGTCACGAAGGCGGAGTCGACGTACGTCGTCCCGCCGGCCTCGGCGCTGACGGTGATGGTCGCCTCGCCGTCGACGTCGGAGGGCGAGTCGAAGGTGAGCAGGAGCTGCTCGGCGAGGGCGTCGGCCTGCGCGGTGAAGACGGCGCCCAGTGCCGCGGGGTCGGCGGGGATGACCGCGCCGCCCGTGTCCTGGGCGAGGGCAGCGAGGGACCCGGCCTTGTCGGCCGTGCCGATGGAGACGACGTCGACGACGACTCCCGCCTCCTTGGCGTCGTTGATCGCCACGGCGAGGGTCGCGTTGCTGCTCGTGTCGGCGCCGTCGGACAGGACGAGGAGCGAGCGGGAGCCCTCGTCGCCGGCGAGGTCGACTCCAGCCCGGATGGCGTCGTAGACCCCGGTGCCCTTCGAGAGGGTCACCGCGTCGAGGGCAGTGGCGACCGAGGCGTGGTCCGTGGTCGGCTCGATCGAGTCGACCACCTCACCGGCGAAGGTGACCATGCCGATGGTCACGTCCTCCGGGGCGGCCTCGAGGTAGGCGCCGACGGCGGCCGTTGCGGCGTCGAACTTGCCGTTGGCGGCCATGCTGTTGCTGGCGTCGAGCACGAGCACCGTGGAACGTGAGATGTCACCGGCGGCCACGGTCTTGGCCTGCGACTCGACCTGGCGACCGTCCACCTCGACCACGACGCCGGCCGGGTCGACGGTGCCGCTCGGGACGCCGTCCACGGACAGCACCATGGAGACGGTGCCGTCGGCGGTCTCGACGTGGTCGATAGTGATCTCGTCGGCCGCGTGAGCCGGTAAGGCGAGTGCGAACGTGCCCAGGGCAGCGAGGACGGCGGGGACGACGAGACGACGCGTCCGAGATCGCGACGTCATCAGAGTCCGCCCCCGGTGGCGAAGATGGAYGGGTCGACGTGGACGCCGTGGTCCGTGAGCCGCTCGAGGAAGCGTGGGCGCAGGCCCATCGACTTGAGGCCACCCTTGAACTTGCCGTTCTCGTCGACGCCGGCGGCGTAGTCGAAGAGGAACACGTCCTGGGTGGTGATGATGTCGCCCTCCATGCCCACGATCTCGGTGATGGCGGTGATCCGACGCGTGCCGTCCTTGAGACGGGTCTGCTGGATGATCAGGTCGACCGCGCTGGAGACCTGCTCGCGGATGGCACGGACCGGCAGGTCCATGCCCGCCATGAGGACCATGGTCTCGAGGCGGGCGAGCGCGTCGCGCGGGGTGTTGGCGTGCAGGGTCGAGATCGAGCCGTCGTGACCGGTGTTCATGGCCTGGAGCATGTCGAGTGCGGCGGCGTCACGGATCTCGCCGACCACCACCCGGTCGGGGCGCATGCGGAGCGAGTTCTTGACGAGGTCGCGGATGGTGACGGCGCCCTTGCCCTCGATGTTGGCCRGTCGGGACTCGAGGCGCAGCACGTGGTCCTGGTGCAGCCTCAGCTCGGCGGCGTCCTCGATGGTGACGATCCGCTCGTCGTGCGGGATGAACGAGGAGAGCACGTTGAGGGTGGTCGTCTTGCCGGCGCCGGTGCCGCCCGACACCAGGATGTTGAGGCGACCCTTGACGCAGCCCTCGAGGAGGTTGGCCGAGGGCCGGGTGAGGGATCCGAAGTTGATCAGGTCCTCGACCGTGTAGGGGTCCTCGGAGAACTTCCGGATGGTGAGCTTGGAGCCGTCGAGCGCCAACGGCGGGATGATGGCGTTGACGCGGCTCCCGTCCGGGAGGCGGGCGTCACACATGGGGCTGGTCTCGTCGACGCRTCGACCGATCTTGCTGACGATCTTGTCGATCGTGCGGCGCAGGTGGGCCTCGTCGTTGAACGCCGCGTCGGTCTTGACCAGCTTGCCGCTGCGCTCGATGTAGATGCTGTTGAAGGCGTTGACCATGACCTCGGACAGATCGGGGTCGCGCAGCAGCGGCTCGATCGGCCCGTAGCCCAGGATGTCGTCGGCGATCTCCTGCGAGACCCGGGCGCGGTCGGCGCTCGACATCGGCTGGTCGGTCTCGGCGATCGCCGTCTGCAGGGCGAAGTGCACCTGCTGCTCGAGCTCGGACTGGGTCATGTGCGCGTCGTACAGCTTGGGACCGAGGGTCTCGACCAGGCGGGCGTGCACGAGTCGCTTCACGTCGCCGAAGGGGTCCCGTCCGGCAGTCTTCTTGCCGACCTCCGCCGAGGTGCGCGCGGCCAGGGAGGTGCCGGCCGGAGGTGCGGYAGCCTCCGCAGCCGCGGCCGCGGAGGCGTCGACGGTCGCCACGGGGCCGGCGTGCTGCCCGTTGAGCTGGGAACGGTTGCGCTGTGCGGCTGCGATCCGATCGGTGAGACTCATGTCAGGACCTCCTCAGGCGGCGCCGGGACGCCTTCTTGACCGATGGGTTCTCCGCGGTGGCGAACGTCGTCGCGAAGTCCACGAGAGCCTTGCTGTTGGCGTGGCCGGGATAGGCACGCACCAGTGCCTCGCCCCGGTTGACGGCGGCCAGGACCTCTCGGCTGGACACCAGGGTGGCGTCGGCCTTGATGCCCAGGGTCGACTCGAACTCGTCCACCGTGAGGCCGACCTTGCCGTCGGCCCGGTTGAGGACGAACTTCCAGGTGTCCCGGCTGAAGTTGAGCAGGTCGAGCGTCCCGGTCGCCAGCTTGAGGGCCTTGAGCGCGGGGATGTCGAGGGTGCCGACCAGCACGATGGTGTCGGTCCGGTCCAGGGCCGTGAGGGCGTTGTCGTCGAAGACGCCCGACGTGTCCACCACGATGAAGTCGAACATGCCCTTGAGCACGTCCATCATGGCGCCGATGTCGGTGGCCGCCGCGTGGTCGGGGGAGTCGAGCCGGACGGGCGCCGCGACCAGCGAGAGCCGGTCGGACGCCGTGGTCAGGATCGAGCTGAGGGCCTCGGGGTCGAACTGCCCGCCGAACGCCACGAGGTCGTTGATCGTGCGTGTCGGGGTGAGCTGGAGCATGATCGCCACGTCGCCGCTGTTGACGTCGAGGTCGACCAGGCAGACGTGGTGGCCCTGCTCGCTGAGGGCCACGCCGAGGTTGGTGGCCACCAGGCTCTTGCCCACGCCACCCTTGGTGGAGAAGACCGTGATGACCTTCGCCTGGGGGGCATCGGCGGCGGCCTGGGCCGCGGCACGCGCCTCGCCGGCCTCGGCCAGGGCGGCATCGGCGGCCGCCCGGGCGTCCTCCTCCAGCGCCTGGGAGATCTCCTTGGCGACGCTGCGGGCCCGGTGCACGGCGGTGGTGAGGCCCGCCAGGTCGCGCGCCTCGACCACCTCGCGCATGCCGCTGCGGAGGGCCGCCGTGAGCGTCTCGCTGTCGACGCCGTGGCGGAGCAGGATGACGCCCAGGTCCGGCCGGTTGATCCGGGCGTGCCGGGCGAAGTCCATGGCGTCGTCCACGGCCACCGACGGACCCAGCACGACGGCGAACTCGTGCGGGCTGGCGTCGAGGTGCGCCTTGAGCTCCGCCATGCTGGTCGTCGCGGTGGAGCCGTGGAGCATCGCGTTCATGATGCCGAGCTGCCCGACGTCGGGCTCGAGGATGGTGGTCACGGCTTGGTCCTGAAGGCGCCGGGCATGATGTCGGCCGCGCTGACACCGGCGTTGGCACTGACCTGCGAGTCACCGGTCAGCAGGGCGAAGGAGATGTCGCCGTTGCGGTCGGCGTAGATGAGCTTCTCCGCCTGCTCCTGGTCGACGGCGACCGTGAGGATGGTGCGGGCCACCTGCTCGGTCTCCTCACCCTCCTCGCTGGTGGTCGTCTTCGCGGCGATGCTCGTGGTGCCGACGCCGACCACCTCGACGTTGGGCAGCAGCAGCCCGGTGTACTGCGGGAGCTTCTGCTCCTTGCCGTCCGGCTTGTAGAGGACCGGGTCGGCCGAGACGAAGATCGCGACCTTGGAACCGGGGTTGACGAAGCCGGCGACGCGCTCGGGGTCGGTGAGCTCGACGGAGACGGCCAGCTTGTCGTCGGGGATCACCAGGGTGCCTGCGTCACCGACGTTGGCGAACTTCTTGGCGAGGATCTGCTCACCCGGGAAGATCGCGTTGATGGCGACCAGGTCGGCGATCGAGCTCGTGGACGTGAGAGCGCCCTCGACGAGGTCCTCGCGACGGACCTCGGACTTCTCGAACTTGCCCGCCTCCTGGGCGGCGGTGACGTCCTCGCCCGGGTCGATGGTCTCGGTCGCGGTGAGCACCTCGACGAGCTCTTGACCGGCGGTGGCACGGGAGTCGATGCCCTGGACGTAGAGAACGATCAGTGACGTGCCGACCAGGGCGATCAGGACGGCGACGATGAGGAGAACGGAACGACGGGCCATGAGGCGATCCTTCGCAGAGCAGTGACCGGGGGTTCTGGGAAGTGCTTCAGGTGTGGTGCCCTGCGGGAGAGGTCCCAGATCCCTTCCCAGTGCGCGAATCTAGGCACGGCGCAGCGGCCTCGTGGGCTAAACCGAACAAACCGCCCAGAGGTGGCCCGGACACCACCCGATATGACTAGTCGGCGCGCCTGCCGAGTAGTCCTGACGGACGGCGGCCGGCGTCGTGCTATGTGGCCCCGTCAGGACAGGTAGAGGGCCTCGACGTGCTCGCGGAACTCACGCATGACGACGTTGCGCTTGAGCTTGAGGCTGGGCGTCAGGTGCCCGCCCTCCTCGGTCCACTCGTCCCGCAGAATGGTGAATTTGCGGATCGCCTCCGCCTTGGAGACGGCCTTGTTGGCGTCCTCGACGGCCGCCTCGATCGCGGCATGCAGGTCGGGGTCGTCGAGCAGGTCGTCGAGGTCGCCGGACTTGCCGTGCGCCTCGGCCCACGCAGGGAAGGACTCGCGGTCGATCGTGACGAGCGCGGCGATGAACGGCTGCCCGTCACCGACGACCATGCACTGGTCGACGAGCGCGTGGGCGCGCAGTCGGTCCTCCAGCACGGCAGGGGCGACGTTCTTGCCACCCGCGGTCACCAGGATCTCCTTCTTGCGTCCGGTGATGCGGACGAAGCCCTCGTCGTCGACCTCGCCGACGTCCCCGGTGTGGAACCAGCCCTCACGGGACAGTGCCTCGTGGGTGGCCTCCTCGTTGCGCCAGTAGCCGGCGAAGACCTGGCCGCCGCGGAACAGCAGCTCGCCGTCGTCGGCCACGCGCACGGACGTGCCTGGGAGGGGACGGCCGACGGTGCCGATCTTCTGGGCGTCGGGAAGGTTCACGGTGAGCGCCGCCGTCGTCTCGGTCAGTCCGTACCCCTCCAGGACGGTCACCCCGATGCCCCGGTAGAAGTGGCCGAGCCGGTCACCGAGCGGAGCCCCGCCGGAGACGGCGTACTGGCAGTTGCCGCCCAGGGCGGTGCGCAGCTTTCCGTAGACCAGCCGGTCGAACACGGCGTGCTGCGCCTTGACGCGCCACGGGACCCGGCCCGAGTCCTGGGCCCGCGACCAGGCGATGGCCGTCTCCGCGGCGCGGTCGAAGATCTTGCCGCGGCCGTCGGCCGTCGCGCGCTGGGAGGCACTGTTGAAGACCTTCTCGAAGACGCGCGGCACGGCCAGGATGAACGTCGGCTGGAAGACCTCGAGGTCGCCCAGCAGGTTCTTGATGTCGGCGCTGTGCCCGACCCGGACGCGCTTCTTGATCGCGCCGACCTGGATGATGCGGGCGAACACGTGTGCCAGCGGGAGGAACAGGAGCGTCGAGGCGCCCTCGGTGTCGAAGAGGTGGTGCAGCTCGTCGGTCGCCACGCCCAGCTCGAACATGAAGTTGCCGTGGGTGAGCATGCAGCCCTTGGGTCGGCCGGTGGTGCCACTGGTGTAGATCAGCGTCGCGAGGTCGAGGGGCGTCACGGACGTACGACGCTCCTCGAGCGCCTCGTCGGAGATGTCCTGGCCCAGCCGGCCGAGCACGTCGACGGCGTTGTCGTTGATGGACCAGACGTGGTTGAGGTCGTCGCCGGCCCCGGCCTGTCGCGCCTCGTTGACGCGGGCCAGGTGCTCCTTGCCCTCCGCGACGACGGCCTTGGCACCGGAGTCGGTCAGGATCCAGGCGACCTGTTCCGCGGAGGAGGTCTCGTAGACGGGGACGGTGGCGGCTCCGGCGAACCAGATCGCGTAGTCCAGCAGCGTCCACTCGTAACGGGTCTTGGAGATCAGCGCGACCCGGTCTCCCGGCTCGATGCCCGCCGCCATGAGTCCCTTGGCCACGGCGCTGACCTCCGCGAGGAACTCCGTCGCCGTGACGTCGCTCCACTCCCCGTCGACCTTGCGGTTGAAGACCACGGCGTCCGCGGCCTCGCGGGCGTTCGCGACGACGTCGTCGGTCAGGTTGCCCGTAGCGGGGATCTCGATGGTCAGGGGCGTGGAGAACTCACGCAACGTCGGCCTCCTCAAGCGCGGTGGTCCGGGCAGGCTATCGCTGCCTCCGGGTCCCCGTCGTCGCGGTCCGGGCGAGGCGCGGTTCCGGTAGGGGTGAGGCGTGGTTCCGGTAGGGTCGCCGCATGGCCGAGCAGACCACTTCGTCGATCCTGATCGATGCCCCCCCGACGGCCGTCATGACGGTGATCGCGGACTTCGAGTCCTACCCCTCGTGGGCCAAGGGCGTGAAGACCGCACGCGTGGTGGAGCCCGACGCGCTCGGAGGCGACCGCGCCGAGCAGGTCTACTTCGAGCTCGACGTCTCGCCCATCAAGGACGAGTACACCCTCGCCTACGACTGGGACGGCGACCGTGAGGTCACCTGGACCCTCGTGGAGGGCAAGATGCTCAAGGCGCTCGACGGCGCCTACGAGCTCCGCGACCTCGGCAACGGCTCGACCGAGGTGACCTACCGCCTCGCCCTGGACGTCTCGATCCCGCTCATCGGGATGCTCAAGCGCAAGGGCGAGAAGATCCTCATCGACACGGCTCTCAAGGGGCTGAAGAAGCGCGTCGAGACGCGCTGACCGCGCCTCGTCCCTGACCTCCCACGGCCTCGATCTCCCACGGTGCGCATCCTCCTCTTCACAGGCAAGGGCGGCGTCGGCAAGTCGACCGTCGCAGCCGGTACGGCGGCCCTGGCCGCCGCCGCCGGCCACCGCACGCTGGTGTTGTCCACCGACACCGCCCATTCCCTCGCGGACGCGTTCGGCGTCGAGATCRGCGCAGAACCCGTCCGCGTCGCTCCCGACCTGCACGTGCAGCAGGTCGACGCGCAGCTGCGGTTCCAGCAGTCCTGGGCCGACATCCAGCGCTACCTCGTCAGCGTCCTCGACGTCGCCGGGGTGGATCGCGTCGCGGCCGAGGAGCTCGCGGTACTTCCCGGTGCCGAGGAGGTCCTCGCGCTGCTGGAGCTGCGCGTGCACGCCCTGTCGGGGGAGTGGGACGTCATCGTCGTGGACTGCGCCCCGACCGCCGAGACGCTGCGGCTGCTCGCGCTCCCCGAGGCCCTGGGGTGGTACATGGATCGCGTCCTTCCCGCGGAGCGACGCATCGTCAAGGCCATGCGACCCGTGCTGAGCCGAGCCGCGGGGGTCCCGATGCCCACCGACACCGTCTTCGACGCCCTCCAGCGGCTGCACGCCGAGCTCGACGAGGTGCACGCGCTGCTCACCGGCCCGGCGTCGACCGTCCGGGTGGTGCTCACGCCGGAGTCCGTCGTCCTGGCCGAGGCCCGGCGTTCGTTCACCATGCTGTCGCTCTTCGGCTACCGGGTCGACGGAGTGGTGGTCAACCGCATCTTCCCCGACACGGACGCCGACGAGTGGCGGGCCGGTTGGATCCGGTCGCAGCAGGCCGTCCTGGCCGAGGTGGCCCAGTCGTTCGCCGGGATGCCGCTGTGGCGCTCGCTCTACCGGGGCACCGAGCCGGTGGGCGTCGACGCGCTGCGCGAGCTGGCCGGCGAGGTGTACGACGACGCGGACCCGCTCGCCGTACCGACCGGCCCGGGGCCGTTCACGATGAGCCGCACGCCGACGGGAGCGCTCCTCGGCCTGACCCTGCCGCACGTCTCGCGGGACGAGGTGGACCTCGCGCGCCACGGCGACGAGCTGGTGGTGACGGTGGGGTCGTATCGTCGCCTCCTGACCCTTCCGTCGGGGCTGGCCCGACACCGGGTCGCCGGGGCCCGCGTGCAGGACGGCGTCCTGCAGGTGAGGTTCGAGGAGGAGACGGCGTGACGCGGCAGGACAGCGAGCCCGATGACGACCACGCGCGCGACCCGGAGGTCGGCAGCCTGGCCGAGGAGACCGCCAAGCTGCTCGGCGCACTGTCCGGCTGGGCCCGTGAGCACGGGGCCGACGTCGGCGACACGGCCGGCGGTCTCGCCGACCACCTCGTCGACCAGGTCTCCGGCGCCGCCCACCAGGTCGACGAGCACCTGGCGACGGGCGCACCCGAGTGCACGGTGTGCCCGATCTGCCGGACGGTGCACGTGGTCCGGCAGCTGAACCCCGAGGTCAGGGCGCACCTCGCCGTGGCGGCCTCGTCGCTGGTGCAGGCCGCGGCCGGACTGCTCGCGACGGTCGTGCCCGATGCCGACGACGCCCCCGACGAGCCGGACCGCCGCTCGCGGCGCGGCAGTGGTCGTCGTACCGAGACTGTGGAGAAGATCGTCCTCGACGAGGACTGGCCCGAGGAGGACTCGTGAGCACCAGTGGACTGGCGTGCGGCATCGACGTCGGCGGCACCAAGATCGCCGGTGGTGTCGTCGACGCCGACGGGCGCATCGTGGAGGAGCTGAAGGTCGAGTCACCGGCCGAGGACGTCGAGGCCATCGAGCGCGCCATCGCCGGGCTGGTCACCGAGCTGAGCTCGCGCCACGACGTCACCTGCGTCGGCGTCGGCGC
This sequence comes from Nocardioides sp. P4_G4, assembly GCF_056401085.1. Classification (NCBI taxonomy): domain Bacteria; kingdom Bacillati; phylum Actinomycetota; class Actinomycetes; order Propionibacteriales; family Nocardioidaceae; genus Nocardioides; species Nocardioides sp. P4_G4. The sequence continues at coordinate 25,364 of NZ_JBFUKA010000030.1, read as the reverse complement.
GGCGGGGTACGTCGACAACACCCGCTCGCGTGTCTACTTCGCCCCCAACCTGGCCTGGCGCGACATCGACCTCAAGGCCGAGCTCGAGCAGCACGTGGACCTGCCGGTGGTGATCGAGAACGACGCCAACGCAGCGGCGTGGGGCGAGTTCCGATTCGGTGCTGGCGCCGCCGTGGACGACTTCCTGCTCGTGACGGTCGGCACCGGTGTCGGCGGCGGCATCGTGCTGGGCGGTGAGCTGCACCGCGGCGCCTTCGGCGTCGCCGCGGAGATCGGCCACATGCGCGTCGTCCCGGGTGGGGTCATGTGCGGCTGCGGCAACCGCGGCTGCCTGGAGTCCTACGGCTCCGGCACGGCCCTCGTGCGCGCGACCCGTGAGGCCGCCCAGGGGCCGTCGCTGCTGGCCCGCGACCTCATCGACCGAGCCGGCGGGGACCCCACGGCCATCGACGGTCCGATGATCACCGCGGCCGCCCAGGCGGGCGACCCGTTCGCGATCGACCAGCTCGCCGACCTCGGCACCTGGCTGGGCGAGGGCATCGCGTCCCTCGCGGCGGTCCTCGATCCCGCGACCGTCGCCATCGGGGGAGGGGTCAGCGAGGCGGCCGACCTGCTCCTCGAGCCGATCCGGACCGCCTTCCGGCGCCAGCTCACCGGTCGGGGGCACCGGCCGGTCGCCGACGTCGTCCTGGCGGAGCTCGGCAACAAGGCCGGACTCATCGGCGCCGCGGACCTCGCCCGGCGCTGACGGCCGGGCTGCGCCGGGTGGTCGCGGGACCGTCAGTTGCTGAGGCGGGTCCGTCGGACGCCGCCATCGCAGCCGGTCGTGCTGCCGAGGGAGCAGCCCGAGTCCTCGTTGGAACCGGAGGCGCTGAGCTGCACGTACTTGATGATCAGGTAGTTGACCTGGTTGCCGGCAGGGTCGTCCCCGGCGTACATGTTGCTCGGGAGACCGGCGCACTCGCCCGATGCGGAGTGGTACTTCTCGTTCTGGCTGAAGTGGTAGCCGCAGATGACGGCACCGAGCAGCTTGTAGATCGGGAACGTGGCGTTGTTGCCGTTGCCGTCGATGGTGGTCGACGTGCACTGTGGTGGGGCGCAGAAGACCGGGAAGACGGCCTTGACCTGGTTGTCCACGAGGAACTTCCAGGAATCCGCGACCTGGCCCGAGTCGAGGTTTCCGGGGTTGGACTCCAGGCACCCGCCTTCGGGGGTCGTGTTGCCGAGGCATGCCGCGGTCAGCGTGTTCGTGAGCTGTCCGGAGGTCTGAGTGCTCGTCTGCCCGGAGACGATGGACGCCCCCTTGGGGCACCCGTCGCGGACCTGGGCAACCATGACGCTGGTCGAGTTCGAGGGATTGCCGGGGCAGTCGACGGTCCACCAGGCGCCGGATGCGTTGCCGCACGAGGGAGGCGCGTCCTTGGGGTAGTCGAGACGCACGAACGGCCCGGTGGTCAGCTGCGTGGAGCACATGGCCAGCGGCCGCATGCGGGTGCTGGTGTGCGGGCCGACCTCGACCACGGCCTGCGCCCGGCGCTGGGAGGTCATGGTGTTGCTCCCGCCGGCCAACGGTCCGAACGCCGACGACGTGGTGCCCTTGAGGCCGTAGTTCACGACGACCGCGGACTTGGCCGTGTTGCAGTCGACGCTCCACTCGGTCTCGACCGACGAGGGCAGGTACGTCTCACGGTTCTTGGCGCTGTACTGGGTGGCGGCGGCATGAGCGGCAGCGACGGCGACGGCGTTGCCCTTCACGACGTCACAGGTCCCGGGGTAGCCGGCCAGCACCTGCGCGGCCGCCAGGGCGCCCGCGTCGGCGGCCTTCTGGAGGTTCCGCTTGGCCATCCAGGCCTGACCGAAGTCGACGGTGAAGCCGCTCAGCACCAGGAGGACGGACGCCATCAGGGCGACGATGACGACGGTGGCCCCCCGGTCGTCGCGGTCGCGCCCGCTCACGAGTACTCGCATACGTATTCACCCCTGCTCTGCCAGTCGATCTTCTTCGGGATGCCCGGAACGAGCCACGGGAAGAGGAAGGTGGAGGTGAAGGTGCCGGTGGCCGCCACCGGGGTGCCGAAGGCCGTGCCCTTGCAGGCGCCCACGGTGATCGTGGCCACGGAGCTCGTTCCGCCGATGGCGGAGTTGTTGAAGGTCGTGACCCCGGCGGCCTGGAGCTGTGCTTGGGTCTGGCCGGTGTCGACCGCGGCCGACCGAGCCGTCTCGCGCACGGCGTTGTCGAGGGCCAGCTTCTGCGAGAAGGCGAAGCCGAAGTTGATGATCCCGCCCAGGATCAGGAGCAGGACAGGCACGATGAGCGCGAACTCCAGCGCCGCAGCCCCGCGTTCACCACGCCCACGACGTGAGAGCACTGTGCGCATTACGACCCCTCGATCACATCTCCGGCGGATATCAGATCGAGAGTAGGGAGCCCGGGGACCACCCGACAGGCGTGTGGCGCGAAATGACCCGACTGACCATCCGCACTAGTCACTTCGGGCCATGCGCGAGGTCCATGCGGTCTGGACGCCCGCGCGTACGACAGGATCGGACGCGTGACGAACGCGATGGAACCGGTCTGGGTCGGCGTCGACGTCGGCGGCACCAAGGTGCTCGCCGGAGTGGTCGACGAGCACGGGCGCGTGGTGCGCACGGCGCGGCGGGCCACGCCCGGCCGGCGGGTCGACACGGTGCGCGTCGAGGACGCGCTCGTGCATGCCGTGCTCGAGGTGGCCGGTGGGTCGCCCATCGCCGGCGTGGGCGTGGCCGCGGCCGGCTTCGTCGACGCGAGCGGCACCCGCGTCATGTTCGCCCCGCACCTGCCGTGGCAGGGCGAGGACGTGCGCGACCGGCTCGCCGACCGCTGGGGGGTTCCGGTCACCCTCGAGAACGACGCCAACGGCGCCGCCGTCGCCGAGTGGACGTACGGCGCAGCGCGGGGCGCCCGCTCGGCCGTCGTGGTCACCATGGGCACCGGCATCGGCGGCGGGATCATCATCGACGACCACCTGGTGCGCGGGGCCAACGGCATGGCCGGCGAGTTCGGCCACATGCAGGTCGTGCCGGGCGGCCAGCCCTGCGAGTGCGGTGGCCGCGGGTGCTGGGAGCAGTACTCCTCCGGCAACGCCCTGGTCCGCTTCGCCCGTGCCCGGATGGGGGAGCAGCCCTCGGTGCTGGAGGAGGCGACCGGCGGCAACCCGGACCTGGTCACGGGCCCGATGGTCACCGAGGCCGCCGCCGACGGCGACCTCGTCGCCCGTCAGGCCTTCGCGAGCGTCGGGGACTGGCTGGGTGTCGGCGTCGCCAACCTCGTCGCCGCCTTCGACCCCGAGGTGGTCGTCATCGGCGGCGGTGTCTCCGCCGCGGGGGACCGGCTGCTCGAGCCCGCCCGGACCGCCCTCGTGCGCTCACTCGTGGGAGCCGCCCACCGGAAGGTGCCGGCGCTCGTCGCGGCCCAGCTCGGTCCCGAGGCCGGGCTGGTGGGCGCGGCCGAGCTGGCCCGACGCGCGGCTCAGGGGCGGCGGTAGTCCGGGACCAGCTCGACGGCCAGCTGCTCGAGGAAGAGACCGACGTCGGTGACGATGCCCTTGGCGTGGCTCGACCCGCGGTCGGCCAGCTTGGTCACCGTGGCCGGGTTGATGTCCACGCAGACGAGCGGGATGGAGGCCGGCAGGATGTTGCCGGTCGCCACCGAGTGCAGCATGGTCGCCACCATCAGGCAGAAGCCGACGTCGGTGAGCTCGGCACGCATCGCGCGCTGACCGACGATCACGTCGGTGTGGACGTCRGGCAGGGGGCCGTCGTCGCGGACGGAGCCCACGAGCACGAACTTCTTCTCGTGCGTCACCATCGCGTGCATGATCCCGCCGGTGAGCACGCCGGAGTCGACGGCCGACTTGATCGAGCCGGCCTTGCGGATCGTGTTGAGGGCCCGGATGTGGTGCTCGTGGCCGTGCTCGACGCCCTGGCCCTTGGCCAGGTCGACACCCAGGCTGGTGCCGTACAGCGACGACTCGATGTCGTGGGTGGCCAGCGCGTTGCCTGCGAAGAGCACGTCGACGAACCCGGCGTTGACCATCGCCACCATCGCGGGAGCGGCGCCCGTGTGCACGACGCCGGGACCGCCGACCCACAGCACCTTCTTGCCCGCGGCCTTGGCCTCGCGCATGCCGTCGGCGACCTGGCGCACGAGCACCGCCTGAGGCTTCTCCGAGGAGACGTCCGACTCCATGAACCCGAAGGCGTCGCTCGACTTGGCGACCACCGGCGCGGTGACCCGGATGCCCGAGGCGCCGGTGACGACCTGCATGCCGACCTTCACGTCGGACATCGGGAGGGTGTGGATGCGGTCCCCCTCGACGACCAGGCCGCAGTCCATCTCGGGGTTCTCGACGTCGTACCAGCGGCCCTCGAGGCGCACCCGCGTCGGCAGATTGGTGGTGGAGTAGAAGCCGTCGGGGAACACCCCGTCCATGTCGGCCTCGGAGACGCTCGCCTCGCCCGGGTCGGTCTGGTTGACCGCGTGGGTCTGCAGCCGCATGAGCAACCGCTGGAGCGCCTCGTCGTCGTCCGTGGTCACGGTGATCGTCGCGTGGCTGGTGTCGGTCTGCTCATGACCCAGGTCGATGTCCTTGATGACCCAGTCACCGCCGTACTGGCGGATGTCGTCGAGGACGCGCGACAGGATGCCGCTGTCCATCAGGTGGCCGGTGACTTCGACGTTCTCGCTCACACTCACCCGGCCGACGATAGCGCCCGCGCTGCCGATCAGATGCGGGAGCCGTCGTCCCAGGGCTCGCGGGGCTCGCGCGACATCGTGGCCACCAGGTAGAGGAAGCCTCCGACGAACCACGCCAGCAGCAGGTAGTCGATCAGGGTGGGCAGGTAGATGTGCGCGAAGAGGCACACGAGCAGGACCACGGGAGCGCCGAAGACGCCCGCCCAGGCGACGGCGCGCGGCGGTGCCGGCCGGGGGAGCGGCGGGGGCGGGGGCGGGATGTACCGCTCCTCGGCCTCCGGACGTACGGCGACCGGTTCAGGCTCGGGCTCGGGCTCCGGGGCCGGGACGACGAAGTGCGCGGGCGCGGGGGCCGGCGGCTCGTCCACCTCGGGACGCGCGCCGTAGTTGTCGACGATCTCGCGCCAGGCCGCGTCCTCGCGTGTCCGGCGTTCGTCGTCACCGCGTGAGCTCACGGAGCCACGGTAACCCGGGCCACGAAGTCGGCGGACTCGCTGAAGATCGTCTCCGCGTCGTTGTCGAGGGTCGCGACGTGGTAGCTATCGGTGAGCATCCGCTCGGTGAAGTCCCGCGACGAGACGTTGCTGCGGATGATGTCGAGCGACGAGGGGTCCACGAGGTGGTCGACGGTCGACTTGAAGCACAGCAGTGGGGCGGTGATCCGGGCCAGGTCCGCGCGCAACGGCTTCCAGCCCTCGCGCATCATCGAGTCGGCCGCCTTGAGGGGCGTGCGCGAGTAGCCGAGCTCCTCGACGCCGGGCTTCTTGATGTCGTTGGCGACGCCGGGGAAAGACCCCACGAGCCACTTGAGGACGGGCAGTGCCTTGACGTCGAGGCGCGCGAGATTGACGGCCGGGTTGACCAGCACGATGCCGGCCACCGCATCGGGGTGGTCGGCGGCGAGGCGCAGCACGAGCGAGCCACCCATGGAGAGGCCCCCCACGACGACCGCGTCGTTCTCGGCGCGCAGCCTGTCGAACGCGCGCGAGGTCTCGGCGTACCAGTCCTGCCACCGGACCGTGTTGCACTCCTGCCACGACGTGCCGTGACCCGGCAGCAGCGGTACCTCCACGGCGTACCCCCGCTCGGCGAGCGACCGACCCCACGGCTTCATGGAGTACGGCGAGCCGGTGAACCCGTGCTGCAGCAGCACACCGATGCGTCGACCGCCGGTGAGCTCGGGGCGCGCGGGCGCCGAGAAGGGGCGGGTGATCTCGGGGTCCGTGGGCTCGACGGGGGCGGCCGGACCGCCGCGCTTCAGGGGATTCCTCACGGGGGGAAGTGTGCACCACGTGGAGGGCACCGGGGAGGGTCTTTCGGGGCTAGGCTCACCCCGTGCTTTATTGGTTCCTCAAGTCGATCGCGCTCGGCCCGATCCTCCGCGTCGTCTTCCGCCCCAAGGCGTACGGCGTCGCCAACGTCCCCGACGAGGGTCCCGCGATCCTGGCGAGCAACCACCTCTCGTACGCCGACTGGCTCTTCATGCCGTTGACGCTCAGCCGTCGCGTCACCTTCGTGGCCAAGGCGGAGTACTTCACGACACCCGGCATCAAGGGCTGGTTCCAGAAGAAGTTCTTCTCCGGCGCCGGCCAGGTGCCCATCGACCGCTCCGGCGCCAACGCCGCCGAGGGCGCGATGAAGTCGGCCATCAAGATCCTCGACGGTGGCGACCTCTTCGGCATCTACCCCGAGGGCACCCGCTCGCACGACGGCAAGCTCTACCGCGGCAAGACCGGGGTCGCCCGGCTCGCGCTGGAGACCGGCGCCCCGGTGGTCCCGTGCGCGGTGGTGGGCACCGACGTGGTCGCCCCGAGCGGCAAGATCTTCGGCTCGTGGACGCGCCCCGTGGTGCGCTTCGGCCCGCCGCTCGACTTCTCGCGCTACGAGGGCATGGAGAACGACCGCTACATCCTGCGCTCGATCACCGACGAGATCATGTACGAGATCATGCGGCTCTCCGAGCAGGAGTACGTCGACATGTACGCAGCCAAGGCCAAGGAGCTCTCCAAGGAGCAGGCCAAGGACTCGACCCACACGGACCAGTCGCAGCGGAAGCAGGCGTCCTGACCGGCTCCGCCTCCGGCGTCGACGAGCGGGCCGCGGTCGCGGTCGAGGACCGGCTCCACCGGGCGCTCGCGCTCGTCCGCGTCGTGGTGACCATCAACATGGTCGCCCTCAACCTGTGGCGACGCGACAACTACGACCACCCGGGCCTCGGCGCCGTCGTGGTCGCGGTAGCGGTGGCGTGGACCGGCGTCGCCCTGTGGGGATACGCCGAGGCGCGACGGCGTACGCCGCTGCTGCTCGGCGCCGACCTCGCGATCGCCGCCGCCGCGATAGCCCTGACGCCTCTGGTGAAGGGCCCGGACTTCAACGCCACCATCCCCGGCTTCTGGGTGATGGGTGCCCTGCTCGCGTGGGCGATCCACTGGCACTGGAAGGGTGGCCTCGCGGCTGCGGTGGTGCTCTCCGTGGCCGACCTCGGCATCCGGATCTCCGTCGACCAGCCCCTCGACCAGGGCAACTACGGCAACGTCTTCCTGCTGATGATCGGCGGCCCGATCGTCGGCTACATGTGTGCGTCCCTCCAGCAGATGGCCGTCGAGCGCGACGCCGCGCAGCGTGCCGCGGCGGCCGCGGAGGAACGCACCCGCCTGGCCCGCGCGGTGCACGACGGCGTGCTGCAGGTGCTCTCCCTGGTGCAGCGCCGCGCGGGTGAGGCCGGTGGCGACCTCGCCGAGCTCGGAGCCCTCGCGGGTGAGCAGGAGCGCAGCCTGCGGTCGCTGATCCGGCAGCAGGACACGGTGACGGCTCCCGGGTCCACCGTCGACCTGGCGGGAGAGCTCGAACGCCTGGCCACCGCCCACGCCGGTCGCGTCGACGTCGCCTCACCGGGCACCCCGGTGCCCGTCCCGGCCCACGTCGCGCAGGAGCTGGTGGCCGCCGTGTCGGCCTGCCTGGACAACGTCCGCGCCCACGTCGGCGACGCCGCCCCGGCCTGGGTGCTGCTGGACGCCGTCCCCGGCCACGTCGTCGTCTCGGTCCGCGACGACGGACCGGGCATCCCCGCGGGCCGGCTCGACGCGGCGACGGCCTCGGGCCGCCTCGGCGTCGACCAGTCGATCCGCGGTCGGATCACCGACCTCGGCGGCACCGCCCACCTGGACACCGGGTCCTGGGGGACCGAGTGGGAGCTGACCGTGCCCGTGGAGGCGACCTCGTGACCATCCACTCCGACCACCCCTTCGCCGACCCTTCAGGGTCCCGGGACGCTGCCCGTCGACTGCGGGGCCGGCTGTCGGCGCGGGTGGGCCTCTGGACCACCGGCGCCGACCGCGACCGTGCAGGGCTGACCGTCTCGTCGATGCTCGTCGTCGGCGGGGAGCCACCGTTCGTGGTGGGCCTGCTCGACCCGGACTCGGCGCTCGGCGAGTCGCTGGAGGTCGGGGACCGCGTCGTCGTGCACCTCCTGGAGTGGGAGCACCGCGACCTCGCCGAGCAGTTCGCCGGCCTGATGCCCGCGCCGGGAGGCGTCTTTGCCTCGGCGACGTGGGAGCAGACCGAGGCCGGTCCCCGGCTGGACTCATCTGCCACCTGGGCGGCCTGCACGGTCACGGACGTGCGGCTCCTGGGCTGGTCCCTGGAGGTGGTGTGCTCCCTCGACGAGGTCGTGCTCGGTCCCGACGAGGAGCCGCTGCTGCACCGCCGCGGGCGCTACGTGCGGCCCGCCGCCGGCGGCTGAGGGATCACTCCAGCGTCACCTGGGCGAGCACCCGGTCGTCGGCCCGGTCGCCGGTCAGCTCGACGGTCCACCCGCCGCCAGGATCGACGGCGCCGCACGGCTGGGGCGCAGGTTGGCTCGTCGTCGGGGCGCAGGCCAGGGACAGCACCTCCGGCGCGAGGATGCTGCGGATCACGCGCACCGGAGCGGGCTCCTGCTGCACGTCCAGCGACGTCACCAGGGCCAGGCCCCGCCCGGGCACCGACGGGCTCCGCTCGACGGCGCCGGTCAGCCGGTAGCGGACCTCGACCGAGTGGGCGCCCAGCAGGGAGAACCGGCCGGGGGCGTCGGTGATCCGGTCCGGCCCGGTGACCGGGCGCCCGTCGGCCACCACCCGCACGTGATGGGCCGAGACGCCCTCGGCGCCAGTGACGCCGGGCACCGAGAGGTCGACGGTGAGGAGCAGGCGCGTGCTGTCGATCCAGTGCGTCACCTGCAGGTCGCCGGAGGGCAGCACCCGGGTGCGAACGAAGGTCTCGTCGGTGTCGACGCCCCGGTCCGGGGATAGCTCCTGGCCCTGGCTGCGCAACGTCACCTCCCGCGGCGCCGAGCCGTCCCGCCGGGCGGCGACCATGGCGAGGGTGGCCGCCGGGAGGAGGAGGAACACGAGGCCGAGCAGCACCAGCCGCGGTGCGCGGGAGGCGTCCAGGCCCCTCACGGTCGCGGCCTCCGGGTGGGCGCCGAGACCGGCACGGCGGTGACGACGGCAAGGTGCTGGTAGCCCCCTCGGCTCCGGACGTAGGGCGGTGCGCAGGTCACCAGGGTGAGGCGCCGCGGTCCGCTCGCCGCGAACAGCTCCGCGCGCTCGGTGAGGGGCCCCTGGGGCACCAGCCGGAGCGAGCGCACCTCGAACTCCTGCGTGAGGCCGGCCGAGGTCAGCCGGATGCGCTCCCCGCCCGCCACGGAGAGCAGCGCGGCGAACGGACCCAGCCCCTGGGTCGTCGAGTCGACGTGGGCCGCCACCAACGTGGAGCCGAAGGGGTCGCCCAGCCGCGCGCCGCCGTCCCACCACCCGGCCACGCCGATGTCGTCGGGGACGTCGAGCAGGCCGCCCCGGGTGGTCGAGGCCGGCCGGACGGGCACGGCGACGCCACCGGGCAGCCGTACGACGACCGGACGCTCGGGCCGCACCACGGATGTCGCCCGTCGTGCGGGTGACACCGGCACGGGGGAGGCGGGCGAGCCGGCTGCGGGAGCCGGCGACGAGGACGTCGCCGGCTCCCGTGCCTCCCGCCCGGGACCGGAGCCGGGGGAGCAGCCGGTCAGGGCGAGCAGGACGACCAGAGGGAACACCTGGGCGAGTCGCCCGGGCGTGCTCATCTGGCCAGGCGGAAGGGAGTCACCGTGACGCCACCGACCAGTCCGGCGGACCCGGTGTCGATGGTCGTCGGTCGGACGGTGCCGTCGGCCGTGAGGGACGAGGTGTGCGCGATGACGTTCATCGAGCCGTCCTTCGGGTTGCCGTAGGCGTAGATCATCGACAGGGTGCGGGCCTCGAGCGGCACCTCCAGCGGGCCGAGGATGGGGTTGCTGGTGGTGCCGGTGGGCAGGAGCGCGACCTCCTGGGTGCCGGCCGGGACCTCGGCCTCGGCGTATTCGCCGTTGGCGATGTTGGTGAAGACCGTCTTGCCGTTGACCTGCACGTCAGCCGGGGCCACGGTCGCCGTGTGGGCCAGCACCACGCGCGCCTTGTCCGGTCCGATGGCCCCGGTGGGGGCGGCGTAGGAGTGCACGACGGGGTCGCCGTTGACCTGTGCAGGCAGGTGCAGCACGACGTCGGTGCTGTCGCCCGCGGCGACGTCGAGGCTGGAGGCGACGTCCATGCCGTCGTCGCTGAAGGTCACCTCGTGGCTGCCGGGGGCCAGGTCGAACGGCCCCAGCACGTCGCCGACCTCGGCCCCGGTCGCCACCGATCGTCCGTCGACGGAGACGTCCACCGAGGCTCCGGGGACGGCGAGGACGACGGTGACGTGGCCCTGGGCGGCGGGCGGCGCGACCGCCTGGCCGGGCTGGCCGATGCCCAGCAGGGGCAGGAGCAGGGCCGCCGACGCGACCGCGGCCCACGACAGTGCACGTCTCATCCGAACATCCCCCGGCAGATGACGGCCCGCGTCCCGAGCCTCGGACCTCACGACACCACCGCGGGAGCAGGCCGGACAACCCCTCGATTGGGTAAACCCACCGGTCGGGCCCGTGCGGACCGACCCTGTGTAGGTTCGCGCCCATGACCAGGGTGATGGTGGTCGACGACCACCCGATGTGGCGCGACGCGGTGGAGCGAGACCTCGTGGCGGCGGGCTTCGAGGTGGTCGCCGTCGCCGCCGACGGCCACCAGGCGCTGGCCCGCTTCCCGGCGTCGCGTCCCGACGTGGTGGTGCTGGACCTGCAGATCCCGGGGCCCAACGGCGTCGAGGTCACCGCGCAGGTGCTCCAGCACGACCCGTCTGCACGCGTGCTCATCCTCTCCGCGTCGGGCGAGCAGTCCGACGTGCTCGAGGCGGTCAAGGCCGGCGCCACCGGCTACCTCGTCAAGAGCGCCTCGCGCGAGGAGCTGCTCGACGCCGTACGCCGCGTGGCCGCCGGCGACACGGTCTTCACGCCCGGCCTGGCCGGACTGGTGCTCGGCGAGTTCCGCCGGATGGCTGAGGGCCCCGCCGACGACCCGCGCGACGAGCTCACCGAGCGCGAGACCGAGATCCTCAAGATGGTCGCCAAGGGCCTGTCCTACAAGCAGATCGCCGAGCGACTCGTCATCTCCCACCGCACCGTGCAGAACCATGTCCAGAACACCCTGCGCAAGCTCCAGATGAACAACCGCGTCCAGCTCACGCGCTGGGCGATCGAGCACGGCCTCGACGACGATGAGTGAGGCCTACCTCGAGCGCCTGGGCCTGGCGACGACACCCGCGCCGACGCTGGAGGCGCTGCGCGTGCTGCACCGGGCGCACGTCGAGCGGATCCCCTACGACAACCTCTCGATCATGCTGGGTCGTCCCGACCCCACGGACGTCGACGCCTGCGTCGAGCGCGCCGGGAGCGGAGGCCGGCTCGGCTACTGCTTCCACCACAACTCCGCGCTCGAGGGTCTGCTGGTCGGCCTGGGCTACGTCGTCAGTCGTCGCCACGGCCACGTGTGGACGCGCCCCGAGCACCGGCTCGACGCGTCCCTCAACCACCTCGTCCTCGTCGTCAGCGGACTGCCCACCCCCGACAACCCGGGCGGGCACTGGTGGGTCGACGCGGGCCTCGGTGACGGCTTCTCCGAGCCCCTGCCCCTGGTCCGGGGCGAGCACCACCTCGACGGGTTCCGCTACGTCATCGGGGCCGGCTACGGCGCGCAGGCCTCCGGACGGCCGTCGGGGCCGGCGGCGTGGACCTTCGACCACGACCCCTCCGGTGCGTTCGCCGGCATCGTCGTCACCGAGCGACCGAGCGACCCCGCAGCCGTCGCCGTCGCGCACCGCACGCTGGGTGCCGGACCGGACTCGCCGTTCACGAGCAAGCTCGTCGTCCAGCGCCGCGAGGGCGCGGCGACCCTCACGCTGCGCGGCTGCCTGCTCACCGAGCAGACCGCGACGGGCGGGACCGAGACCGAGCTGACGTCGTACGACGCCTGGCGGGCCGCCCTGGTCGAGCGCCTGCTCCTGCCGATCGGCGCCCACGAGGACCTCGCCGACCTGTGGGACCGGACGTGCGCGAGCCATGCGGCGTGGACCGCGGCGGGTCGGCCGTGACGACCTCGGACGGGTGGCGGGCGGCCGGTCCCGGTGACGCCGGCCCCCTGCGCGACCTCGAACGCGCCGCCAACCTCGTCGGCCTGGCGCACGTCTTCCCGGCCGACCGCTTTCCCTTCCCCGACGACGCGGTGCTGGCGCGCTGGGCCCTGGTCCTCGAGGACCCGGAGGTGGTGGTCGAGGTGGTCGACGGGGACCACGGGCTGCTCGCGTTCGCGGCGTACGACGACGAGTCGTTGCGCCACCTGGCCGTGCACCCGGACGCCTGGGGGACCGGCCTCGCCCGCGCAGGCGTCGCCCGCTCGGTTGCCCACGGGGCGCGACGGCTGTGGGTGCTGGACGCCAACCACCGGGCCCGTCGCCTCTACGAGCACCTCGGCTGGCGTGCGACCGGCGTGCAGCAGGAGTGCCCGTGGGTGCCGCACCCGACGGAGCTGGAGTACGCGCTCCTAGGATCGGGTGCGTGACCGACCCGCTCCTCGAGCTCGCCGACGGGCTCTACGCGCTCGCGCTGGGTGACTTCACGCCGGCGCGCGACGCGCTCGTCAAGGAGCACAAGGGCGACAAGGAGCTGGCCGCCCGCCTGAAGGCGCTGCGGAAGCCGTCGCTGGCCGCCTGGGTCGTCAACCTCCTGGTCCGCCGCGACGCCGGTCAGGTCGACCAGGTGCTCCAGGTCGGGACGGCGTTGCGCGAGGCCCAGGCCAACCTCGACGGCGAGGAGCTGCGCTCCCTCACCCGCCAGCGCCGCCAGCTCACCGCGGCGATCACCACGCAGGCGCGCGGGCTGGCCCGCGAGGAGGGGGTCAAGGTCACCCCGGCCGTGGCCGACCAGGTCGAGGCGACCCTGACGGCCGCCATGGTCGACGAGGGAGCGGCCCGGGCCGTGCGGAGCGGCCTGCTCGTCGCGGCCCTCGCCGCGACCGGGGTGGGCGAGGTCGACGTGGCCCCCGCGCTGGCCGTCCCGGAGGCGCTCGACTTCACCGCGGCGGCCCGCGAGCCCGAACCCGTCGGACGGCCCGAGCTGCACGTCGTGCCCGACCCGGAGGCCGACGCCAAGGTGCTCCGGGCCGCCGAGGAGCGGCTGGAGGCGGCCACCGCCGAGCACACAGAGGCCGGCGAGGCGGCCGCGGCCGCGGCGGACGACGTCGAGCAGCTGCAGGCCCGGTCGCTCCAGCTGCAGGCCGAGGTCGACGAGCTGCGCGGACGCATCGCCCAGCTCGAGACCGACCTCGAGGACAACGACGACGAGCTCGCCGACGCCGAGGACGTGCGGGCCGAGGCCGACGAGACGGTGGCGGAGGCCGCCCGGGCGATGGCGGCCGCCGAGGCGGACGTCGCCCGGCTCAGTCGCTGACCCAGCCCTTCGACCGCCCCACGGCGTCGCGCCACCGCGCGTGGGCCGCGTCGGCGGCGGTCCGGTCGGTGCTGGGATCGAAGCGCCGGTCCAGCGCCCACGTCTCGCGCAGGTCGTCGGTGGACCCCCACACGCCGGTCCCCAGCCCGGCGAGGAACGCCGCGCCGAGCGCCGCGGTCTCGACGATCTCGGACCGCTCGACCGGCAGGCCCACCTGGTCGGCCAGCACCTGGCACAGCAGGTCGTCGACATCGCCGTCGACGCGCAGGCGCGTGGTGCCGGACGTCATCTCGGCGAGCAGCCCGTCACGCACCGGCTGCGCGGCGGCGCCGGTCACGGGGACGGCGCCCTCGAGGGCGTAGGTCAGCTCACCCGCCGGCGAGCGCCAGGCCGCCGTGGACAGCAAGCCGGCGTCCGAGCGTTCCAGCGTCGTACCGGTGTTGGCCATGACGGACGAGCCGGTGACGTAGGTGATCGTGGCGTCGCCCACCTCGAAGCATGCCTGCCCGAAGAGCGCCGCCTGCCGGTCGCCGGCGATGCCCGCGATCGGCAGCGCGAGGCCGAGGAAGGACCGGGGGTCCGATGCTGCGACCTCGCCCCAGCTGGGGACCAGGTCGGGCAGGGCGTCGCGGGGCACGCCGAACAGGCCGCACAGCTCGTCGGACCAGCCGCCGGCCCCGAGGTCGAGAAGCAGGGTGCGACTCGCGTTGGACACGTCGGTGACGTGCCAGGTGCCTCGGGTCATCCGGGCGACCAGGTAGGAGTCGACGGTGCCCACGGCGTACCGGCCGGACTGCACCAGCGCCCACGTGTGGGGCTCGTGCTCGGCCAGCCACGTCAGCGAGGTGCCCGAGAAGCAGGGGTCCAGTCCCAGTCCGGTCAGCTCGGCGACCCGCTCCTCGTGGCCGTCGGCGCGCATCCGGTCGCAGATCTCGGCGGTACGCCGGTCCTGCCCCGCGATCGCCCGCCGGGGGGACCCGAGGGTCTCGCGGTCCCACAGCACGACGGTCTCGCGCTGGTCGGTGATGCCGATGGCGGTCAGCTCGGACGCATCGACCGTGGCGAGCACCTCGCGGGTGGCCCGGAGCGTGGCCTGCCAGATCTCCTCCGGCGCGTGCTCGACCCACCCCGGGCGGGGAGACTGCCGGGTGAGCTCCTGGCTGGCCGCGGCGGCGATCCTGCCCCGGGGGCTCACGACGACGGCGGTGACTCCCGTCGTACCGGCATCGATGGCGAGGAGGGACATCGGGTTCCTTGGGCTGCGGCGGGCAACGGGACGTGGGTCAACCTAGTGCGCCCCGAGGGTCCTCAGGGGCAGGTGCCGAGCGGGGTAGGGTCCTTGGCCATGCGCGACACACGGGGCGAGGAATACGCGAAACGGCTGCACGACAAGGAGACGGCCCGCTGGAAGCAGGTGCTCAACGTCCAGGCGCCCTACCGGTGGAACCTGCGGCGCCACGACCTGGGCCGGACCCTCGACGTGGGGTGCGGCATCGGCCGCAACCTGGAGACGCTGCCGGCCGGCTCGGTGGGCGTCGACCACAACGAGACGTCCGTGGCGATCGCCCGCGAGCGTGGCCTGAATGCCCTCACCACCGCCGAGTGGGAGACCTCCGCCCTGCGGGTCCCCGAGTCGTACGACGGCATGCTCGTCGCCCACGTCATCGAGCACATGTCGCCCGAGCTGGGCCTCGAGGTCATGCAGTCCTACGTGCCCTACCTGCGTCCGGGCGGCCGGGTGCTGTTCATCTGCCCGCAGGAGCGCGGCTACGCCTCCGACCCGACCCACGTGCGCTGGACGACGGGTGAGGACCTCATGGACCTCTGCCGCGACCTCGGGCTCGAGCCGCAGCGGTGGCGCAGCTTCCCGCTGCCGCGGGTCACCGGCAGGGCCTTCACCTACAACGAGTTCAACGTGGTGGCCACCAAGCCGGCCGACGTGACCCTCTAGGAGTCCCGAAGGATGGCCAGCACGCGCCGGTCGATCCACCGCCCGTCGTCGTCGACGCGCATCTCGTAGTTCTCGCTGCCGACCCACGAACGCAGGTCGGGGTGTCCCTGCCCATGCACGAGCCCTGCGATCTCCGTCTCGAGCTCGGGGGTGATCGCGACCTTCTCGTCCTCGGTGGAGGCGGTGAGGTAGAGGTCGTTGAGGTCCAGCAGCCGGGCCAGCTCGCCGACGGGAGCCGGGTGGTCGTCGACGCGCAGGTCGACGGCGACGTCGTCGCCCGCGCCGTACCCCGCGTCCTCGCGCACCACGAGCAGGGCGGCGGACTGCCGGCCGCGCCTGTCGCCGCCGGCCTCGTCCCCGGCGCGCAGCGCGTCGAGAAGCCGGYGCTCGACCGGCCGGCCGACCGACCCCTGCCAGGACAGCTCCATGGCCTCCACGACCTCGGGGCCGGTGAGGATGTTGCCCTGGATCGCATAGCCCGGGCCGGTCACGCCGCCCGCCCAGTCGTAGCACTCGGCGCCGGTGTGGGTCGCCGCGTTGCCGTCGGAGTCGACGATGCCGGCCTGGCGGTGGTCGCGCTTGTCGTCCTCCTCGACGAGGCGGGCCAGGGCCACCTCGGCGGTCGCGCCGTCGTCCAGGTGGGCGAGCGCGACGAACTTCCAGGTCACGTTGGCCTCGGCCTGGGTCGCGATGGCGCCCACCTGCGCGACGGCGGCGGGGACGGCTGACCCCACGGCGAGGAACTTGGAGGCGACGGCCACGCCCCAGGACTCGCCGTCGTCGGACCGGGCCACGATGGAGAACGTCATGCGCCGACCCTAGTGGCGTGCGGTGGGTGGCACGCGAGGCGACACAATGGCGCCATGACGACGCATGTGCCGATCGAGACCCGCCCCATCGAGACGTGGCTGACCGACATGGACGGGGTGCTGGTCCACGAGGAGCACGCGATCCCCGGGGCGGCCGACTTCGTCGAGGCGCTCAAGGCGTCCGGTCGGCGCTTCCTGGTGCTCACCAACAACTCGATCTTCACACCACGGGACCTGCGCGCCCGGCTGCTCGGGAGCGGCATCGACGTCCCCGAGACCGCGATCTGGACCTCGGCGCTCGCCACCGCCCAGTTCCTCGCCGACCAGCGACCGGAGGGCACGGCGTACGTCGTGGGCGAGGCCGGGCTGACCACCGCCCTGCACGAGATCGGTTACGTGATGACCGACCGCGACCCCGACTACGTGGTGCTGGGGGAGACCCGCACCTACTCCTTCGAGGCGATCACCCGGGCGATCCGGCTCATCGAGGCCGGCGCGCGGTTCATCGCCACGAACCCCGACGTCAGCGGCCCCAGCCAGCAGGGCACGTTGCCGGCCACCGGCTCCGTCGCCGCCCTGATCACCACGGCGACCGGCCGGGCGCCGTACTACGTCGGCAAGCCCAACCCGCTGATGATGCGCAACGCCCTGAACCGCATCGACGCCCACTCCGAGACGACCGTGATGGTCGGCGACCGGATGGACACCGACATCGTGTCCGGGCTCGAGGCCGGCCTGCGCACCATCCTGGTCACGACCGGCTCGACGAGCCGCGGCCAGGTCGAGACGTTCCCCTACCGCCCCAGCCAGGTCGTCGACTCGGTCGCCGACCTGGTCGCCATGGTGGCGCCGCCGGCCGTGCAGTGACTACGCTCACACAGTCTTTGATCGATCCAACATGAGGAGATCAGCATGCGCGTCGGAGTGCTCACCGGAGGTGGGGACTGCCCCGGCCTCAACGCCGTCATCCGGGCGGTCGTCCGCAAGGGCGTCCAGGGTCACGGGTTCGAGTTCGTCGGCTACCGCGACGGCTGGAAGGGCCCCCTCGAGGGACTGACCATGGAGCTCGGTGTCGAGCAGTGCCGCGGCATCCTGCCGCGGGGCGGCACGATCCTGGGCTCCAGCCGCACCAACCCCTTCAAGGTCGACGGGGGCGTGGAGCGGATCAAGGCCAACCTCGAGCGCGACGGGGTCGACGCCCTGGTGGCCATCGGTGGCGAGGACACGCTCGGAGTCGCGACCAAGCTGGCCGACCTGGGCGTGGACGTCGTGGGCGTGCCCAAGACGATCGACAACGACCTCTCCGGCACCGACTTCACGTTCGGCTTCGACACCGCGGTCAACATCGCCACCGAGGCCATCGACCGCCTGCACACCACCGCCGAGTCGCACCACCGCGTGCTCGTCGTCGAGGTGATGGGTCGTCACGCCGGGTGGATCGCCCTGCACTCCGGGATCGCCGGCGGGGCCAGCATGGTGCTCATCCCCGAGCAGCCGTTCGACATCGACGACGTGTGCGCCCGCGTCGAGACCCGCTTCGAGAGCAAGTACGCCCCGATCATCGTGGTCTCCGAGGGCGCGGTCCCGCGCGACGGCGGCGACATGACGCTCGTCAGCGGCGAGAAGGACGCGTTCGGCCACGTCCGTCTCGGCGGCATCGGCGACCGGATCGCGGGGGAGATCGAGCAACGCACCGGCAAGGAGGCCCGCGCCGTCGTGCTCGGCCACATCCAGCGCGGCGGCACGCCCACCGCGTTCGACCGCTGGCTGGCGACCCGGTTCGGGCTGCAGGCCATCGACGCCGTCGCGGACGGCGACTTCGGCACGATGATGGCGCTGCGGGGCACCAAGATCGAGCGGCTCAAGCTCATCGAGGGCACCGGTGAGCTCAAGCTGGTGAGCGAGCGGGAGTACGCCGAGGCGCAGGTCTTCTTCGGCTGACCGACGCCTGCGAGGGTGCTTGCCTTCACCCCCTCGCGAGTCCAGAGTGTTGGAATTCACTTGGACTCCGAGGGGACTGGCCATGACCAGCAGCACTGCCGAGCCGGACGTCAACGGCACCGAGCCCGACCTCAAGCGGGTGATGGGCCCCAAGCTCCTGCTGTTGTTCATCGTCGGCGACATCCTCGGGGCGGGCGTGTACGCCGTCACCGGCAAGCTGGCCGGGCAGGTGGGCGGCATCGCCTGGCTGCCCTTCCTGGTGGCGTTCGCGGTGGCCACGGTCACGGCCTTCTCCTACCTCGAGCTGGTCACCAAGTACCCCCAGGCGGCGGGGGCCGCGCTCTACACGCACAAGGCGTTCGGCATCCACTTCGTCACGTTCCTGGTGGCCTTCACGGTGGTCTGCTCGGGCATCACCAGCGCGTCGACCTCCTCCAACCTGCTCGCGGCCAACCTGCTGATCGGCTTCGGCAACGAGGACCCGTCCACGACCACCACCCTGATCACCGCGATGCTCTTCATGGTCCTGCTGGCCGCGATCAACCTGCGCGGAGTCGGCGAGAGCGTGAAGTTCAACGTCGTGCTCACCATCGTGGAGATGTCGGCGCTGGCCATCGTCATCGCCATCGGCTTCTACGTCGTGGGCAAGGGCGACGCCGACCTCGGTCGCATCACGGTCTTCGAGAACCCCGACGACAAGGGTCTCTTCATGGCCGTCACGGTCGCCACCGCGATCGCGTTCTTCTCCATGGTCGGCTTCGAGGACTCGGTCAACATGGTCGAGGAGACCCAGGACCCGATGAAGATCTTCCCGCGCACCATGCTCACCGGCCTGGGCATCGCGGTCGTGATCTACATGCTGGTCGCCATCTCGGTGGTCGCGGTCATCCCGTCCGGCCAGATCGCCGAGCCGACCAACGCCGAGGCCGGGATCCTGCTCGACGTGGTCAAGACCGGGGTGCCCGACCTCCCGATCGACAAGCTCTTCCCGTTCCTGACCGTCTTCGCGGTCGCCAACACCGCCCTCATCAACATGCTGATGGCGAGCCGGCTGATCTACGGCATGGCGCAGCAGGACGTGCTGCCGCGCAGCCTCGGCAAGGTGCTCCCGGGTCGTCGCTCGCCCTGGACCGCGATCGTCTTCACCACGCTGCTGGCGCTCGGCCTGATCGCCGTGGTCACCCTGATGTCCGACAACTCGGTGGTCGGGGCGCTGTCGGGCACCACGGCCACGCTGCTGCTGGCCGTCTTCACCGTCGTCAACATCGCCTGCATGGTCCTGCGTCGCGACCCGACGCCCGAGAGGGCGTTCCGCGCGCCGACGTACCTCCCGGTGCTCGGCGCCGTCTGCTGCGCCTACCTGCTCGGGCCCTGGGCGCGCACCGAGGCGGACATGATCCAGTACAAGATCGCCGGTGGCCTGCTGCTGCTGGGCATCGTGCTGTGGGCGCTCACGTGGTTGACCAACCGCGGGGTCCGCGCCAAGAAGACCGGCTTCCGCGACATCGAGCACATGGAGGACGACCCGCACTGAGCGTGCGGCTCGGTCCGGTAGCCCGCCCAGCGGTCAGGAGTCGGGGCGACCGGCCCACCCGCCGTACCCTTGACGGGTGAGCACCATCCCCACCCTCGAGCAGCTGCACGCCCTCGGCGCGGCCCAGCAGCCGACGTACCCCGACCAGGCGGCGGTCGACAAGGCCGTCGCGCGGCTGCGTACCGTCCCGCCGCTCGTCTTCGCCGGCGAGTGCGACGAGCTGAAGGACAAGATCGCCGCGGTCAGCCGCGGCGAGGCGTTCCTCCTCGCGGGCGGCGACTGCGCCGAGACGTTCGACGGCGTCACCGCCGACAACGTCCGCAACAAGCTGCGGGTGCTGCTCCAGATGGCCGTCGTCCTGACGTACGCCGCCTCGGTCCCGGTCGTGAAGCTCGGCCGGCTGGCCGGCCAGTACGCCAAGCCGCGCTCGAGCGACCTGGAGACCCGCGACGGCGTCACGCTCCCGGCATACCGTGGCGACGCGGTCAACGGCTTCGACTTCACCCCCGAGTCGCGCATCCCGGACCCGCAGCGACTCGTGGACGTCTACAACTCGTCCGCGGCGACGCTCAACCTGGTCCGCGCGTTCGTCACCGGTGGCTACGCCGACCTGCGTCAGGTGCACACCTGGAACAACGACTTCGTGCGCGAGTCGCCCTACGCCCAGCGCTACGAGCTGATGGCCGGCGAGATCGAGCGCGCCCTGACCTTCATGAAGGCCATCGGCGCCGACCCCGACGAGTTCCACCGCGTCGACTTCCACTCCAGCCACGAGGCRCTGCTGATGGAGTACGAGCACGCGATGACGCGCATCGACTCGCGCACCGAGCTGCCCTACAACGTCTCCGGCCACATGGTGTGGATCGGTGAGCGCACCCGGCAGCTCGACGGCGCCCACGTGGAGTACTTCCGCCACATCCGCAACCCGATCGGCTGCAAGCTCGGCCCGACGGCGACCCCCGACGAGGCGCTCGCGCTCGCGGCCCGGCTCAACCCGGACAACGAGCCCGGCCGGCTCACCTTCATCACCCGCTTCGGCGCCGGCAAGGTCCGCGACGGTCTGCCGCCCCTGGTCGAGAAGGTCACCGCGGAGGGCGTCCAGGTCGCCTGGGTCAGCGACCCGATGCACGGCAACACGTTCGAGGCGTCGACCGGCTACAAGACCCGTCGCTTCGACGACGTGCTGGACGAGATCCAGGGCTTCTTCGACGTGCACCGCGCCCTCGGCACGGTGCCCGGCGGGATGATGGTCGAGATGACCGGCGACGACGTCACCGAGATCGTGGGCGGCGGCGAGGAGATCGACGAGCACGGCCTCGCRCACCGCTACGAGTCGGTCGTCGACCCGCGCCTCAACCGGGTCCAGTCCCTCGAGCTCGCCTTCCTCGTCGCCGAGATGCTCCGGGCGCGCACGGCCTGAGGGGGCGGACGCCGGCCGTCCCTCGCGCCTGTCCCTCGCGCCTGTCCCTCTGCGAGCGGTGGGTCAGCCACATTCCCGTCGCGGCGAACGTGGCTGGGTCACCGCCTTACGGGCATGTCGCTGCGACCCGCCGGGGTGGCGGTGCGCCAGCCACCGTCGTACGCCGCGAAATGTGGCCTGCGCACCGCTCCCCGGGGGCGCGCCGGAGCGCCCGTGATGGGATGAGCGCGTGATCGACCTGCGCTCCGACACCCTGACCCGTCCGACCGAGTCCATGCGCGCCGCGATGGCGAGCGCCGAGGTGGGCGACGACGTCTACGCGGAGGACCCCACGGTCAACGCGCTCGAGGACCGGGTCGCGGAGCTGTTCGGCCACGAGGCGGCGCTCTTCACCGCCACCGGCTCGCTGGCCAACGTGCTCGCGGTGCGCAGCCTGGTCGGCGTCGGCCAGGAGGTGCTGTGCGAGTCCAGCGCCCACATAGCGCGGGCCGAGCTCGGCGCCCACGGCGCGATCACCGGCCTGACCATGCGCACCTGGACCGATCCCCGCGGGCAGGTGGACCTGCCCGCCATCGAGCGGCTCCACGCCCCCGACATGGGTCCGTTCTTCGTCGCCACCGCTGCGGTGTCGGTCGAGTGCACGCACAACTTCGCCGGGGGCACCGTGCTGCCGGTCGAGGACCTCAGGGCGCTGCGCGCCTGGGCCGACGGCGTCGACTGCCGCCTCCACATGGACGGTGCCCGCATCTGGAACGCGCACGTCGCCACCGGCACCCCGCTCGTGGAGTACGGCGGGGTGGCCGACGTCATGGCCGTCTGCCTCTCCAAGGGACTGGGCGCCCCCGTGGGGTCGCTGATGATCGGCGGCCGGGACGCGATCGCCGAGGCCCGGGTGTGGCGCAAGCGCCTCGGGGGTGGGATGCGCCAGGTCGGCATCCTGGCCGCGGCCGGCCTGCACGCGCTCGACCACCACGTCGAGCGGCTGGCCGAGGACCACGCCCACGCCCGCCTGCTGGCGGAGGCGTGCGGCGTCGACCCCGACACCGTGGACACCAACATCGTCGTGGTCGAGCGCGACGACGCGGGCCGCTTCGTCGCGCAGGCCGCGGAGCAGGGCGTGCGGGTCGCGCCGGTCGGACCACGCGCCGTACGCCTGGTGACGCACCTCGACATCAGCGCGGACGACGCCCGTCAGGCCGCTGCCGTGCTCAGTCGGATCGCCGCCACTCCAGCCGGATGATCTCCGCGCCCTCGTGCAGGTGGGCGCGGTCACCGGAGTCGACGAAGCCGCACGTGCCGTAGAGGCGCAGCGAGCGCCGGTTGGTGGCTCGCGTCCACACGCTCAGCCTCGTCCACGCCGTGCCTGCCGGGGGTGCCTGCAGGGCGCGGACGAGGGCACCGCCGATGCCGCTGCCCCAGTAGCCCGGATCGACGAACACCATCGCCACATGACCGCACGACGGGTCCTCGACCCCGTCCTCGACGTACGGCTCGGCCACCAGCATGCCGGCCGGCTTGTCGCCGTACGTCGCGAGCAGGGCCACGCGGCCGCCACGGACCGTCGCCTCCACCCGGGCGCGCCGCTGGGGTGACGGCGCGGCGCCGACGGCCTCGCGGGCCGACGCCCAAACGGCGACCGCCGCCGCCACCTGCTCCGGCGCGGTGACGGCGTCGATGACGGTGCGCGGCATGGGGCCAGCCTAGGAGGGCGGGTCTCGGGGGCGACCCCGAGACGATCTCAGGGTGCGGCCGTGGTCGGTCCCAGCGTTGTCCCCGATGTGCGCGGGTGCCCGTCCGGGAGAGCGTGGGCCCATGATCACAGTCGAGTCACTCACCCGGAAGTACGGCGGCTTCACGGCCGTCGACGACGTCACCTTCACCGCCCGGCCCGGCCGGGTCACCGGCTTCCTCGGCCCCAACGGCGCGGGCAAGTCCACCACCATGCGGATCGTCGTGGGCCTCACCCCGGCCACGTCCGGCTCCGCCCTCATCGACGGCGCCCGCTTCGCCGACCTCACGAACCCCGGCCACGAGGTCGGCGTCCTGCTCGATGCCTCGGCCCAGCACGCGGGCCGCACCGGTCGCGAGATCCTCACCATCGCCCAGCGCACCATGGGGCTGCCCCGGAACCGGGTCGAGGAGATGCTCGACCTGGTCAGCCTGACGCCCGACGAGGCCGGTCGCAGGGTGCGGCACTACTCCCTCGGCATGCGGCAGCGCCTCGGCATCGCGGCGGCACTGATCGGCGACCCGCGGGTGCTGATCCTCGACGAGCCGGCCAACGGCCTCGACCCGGCTGGCATCCGCTGGATGCGGGACCTGCTGCGCGACTTCGCCCGGGACGGCGGCACCGTGCTGCTGTCCTCCCACCTGCTCCACGAGATCGAGGTCATCGCCGACGACATCGTGGTCATCGGGCAGGGCCGGATCGTGGCCCAGGGCACCAAGGCCGAGCTGCTCGCCGGGGCCGGCACCCTCGTCCGGAGCCCCGAGGTCGAGACCCTCGGCCGGGCCCTGGTCGCCGCGGGCGTCGCGTGCAGCGCCGTCGATGGCGGCCTGCGCACGGACGCCACCCCCGACCAGGTCGGCCGTGTCGCCCTCGGCGCGGGCGTCCCACTCACCGAGCTCAGGGCCGGCGACGGCGCCGGCCTGGAGGACATGTTCCTCGAGCTCACCGCCGACACCCAGCGAGAAGGAGCAGCGGCATGACCGCCACGACCGTCCAGCCCACGACCATCCCGACGACGTCGACCGCGCGCGAGCGCAAGGCCGTCCCCCCGATCACGACCGGCCGGATCGTGTCCGTCGAGCTTCGCAAGATGTTCGACACCCGAGCCGGCTTCTGGATGATGATGAGCATCGCCATCCTGTCGGTCCTCGCGACCGGCGCGGCGATCCTCTTCGCGCCCGACGCAGACATCGATTTCGAGCTCTTCGCCAGCGCGATCGGCATCCCCATGTCGGTCATCCTGCCGATGATCGCGATCCTCTCGGTCACCGGTGAGTACACCCAGCGCACGGGCCTCACGACGTACACCATGGTCCCGCGCCGCGGCCGCACCATCGCCGCCAAGGGGATCGCCGCGGTGCTCGTGGGCGTGGTGTCGATGTTCGTCGCGCTGGGGATCGGCGCGCTCGGCAACCTGCTCGGCTCGGCGATCGTCGGGGTCGACCCGGTGTGGAACATCTCCGTGGTCGAGTTCGCCCAGATCGTGCTCGCCCAGGTGCTCGGCATGATCGTCGGCTTCATGCTCGGCGTGCTGCTGCGCAGCTCGGCGGCGGCGATCGTGACGTACTTCGTCTACTCGCTCGTGCTGCCCGGCCTGCTGATGCTGCTCGCCGGCGCCCAGTCGTGGTTCGCCGACATCCAGCCGTGGATCGACTTCAACATGGCCTCGTCGCGGCTCTTCGACCTCACGATGACGGGGGAGTACTGGGCGCAGCTCGCCACCAGCGGGCTCATCTGGCTGGTCGGCCCGCTGGCCGTCGGCCTCGCGATGGTGATGCGCTCGGAGGTGAAGTGACCGCAGTCGTACGACGCACGGCCGGACCCCGAGAGGGGTCCGGCCGTCGCGCTGCTCAGGCGGGGGTGCCGGACAGCAGGACCTCGCTGATGGCGGTGTAGTCGCGGCCGAGGGGCCCGGATCCGGGCGGGGTGACAGAGGCGATCCGGAGCTGGACGGTCCGCGTCGTGACCGGGTCGATCCGCAGGCGCTGGAGGCGGCGTACCTCGCCGAGGTCGTGGCCGACCGTGGAGCCGTCGTCGAAGACCCACAGGACCCGGGTGATGCGACGGTTGAGGGGGTACCAGTCGACCTGCGACGACCCGTTGGACACGCGCCTGGCGTAGCCGTTGACGAGACCGACGGAGGTCAGGGTCGTGGGGCGGGGCAGGGTGAAGGTGATGGTGGTGCCGGTGGCGTCGCCGGCGACGCGCCACGAGGTCGCGGGCTCCCCGTCCACCATCTGCTCCGCCGAGAAGCCCACCGTGCTGCCGTCGAGGTCGGTCGTGGCGGGCGCGGCCGCGGGGGCGTCGACACGGGCCGTTCGCGCGACGTCGCTCGGCCGGACGCTCTCGCCACCCGCGGCGGGCCCGGCGCCGGTG
>NZ_JBFUKA010000029.1:0-42720 GCF_056401085.1 Nocardioides sp. P4_G4 | reverse complement strand
TCGCGCAGGCGTCGCCGCCGTCGGTCGCTGCGGCCGCGCCGGCCAGGGCGGCGAGGTCGGCGGCCGACTGCGCCTGACGGTGGGCCACCACGAACGCGGACACCGAGCCCAGCGCCACCCCGACGAACAGCAGCAACCCCGCGGCGCACACCACCAGCAGCGTCGCTGCTCCCCGCTCCGGTGACCCGCGGGATCGCCGCAGCGTGGTCACGGCCCCTCCTCGGCCACCGCCACCGCCGCCGACCGCACCGTGACCCCCGGCAGGAAGTCGAACAGGCCGCCGGGACCCTCGATCCGGGCCGAGGCCTCGGCCCGCACCTCCCCGTCCGCCACCTCCACCACGAGCCGGGCACCCTCGGGGGCGATGCGTCGTCCCACGGCCGTCGCCGCGTCGGTGCCGTCGCCTCGGGCGGCGACCCGGGCGGCCTCCCGTGCCGCGTCGACGACCCGCACCTGGGCGCTGGCCGCGGCCAGCAGCCAGACGAGGCCGACCGTCACGGCCAGCAGCAGCGGGAGGCCGAGCGCGAGCTCGGCGGTCACCGCCCCGCGCTCGGACCCTCGCCTCATCCGATGCCCAGCAGGCCCATGACGTGGTCGAAGAGGGTCTTGAGGAGCTAGTCGCCGAAGCCACCGGTGAGCAGCTGGTAGAGCAGGCCGGCGAAGCCGGCGCCGGCCGCCGTCCCCACCGCATACTCCGCGGTGGTGATCCCGCGCTCCTCGCGCCGTCCGGGTCGAAGCATCTCGCGCATGTCGTTCCTCTCGGTCGGGGCCCGCACCGTGCGTGCCGTCGACGTCGACCCTGAGCGACCGGGCGCGACTGCGGGTGCCGTGCGTCGGCCGCTGTGGAGGAGACGCCCGACGTCCCCGGGTGTGGAGGGCAGGTGGCTCACGGCGTCGGCCCCACGGTCGCCAGCAGGCCGGCCACGGTGGGGACGATGCCGATGAGGATGAAGGCGGGGAGCAGGCACAGGCCGAGGGGAACCGCGGCCTTGACGCCCACCGCCCGGGCCCGGTCCTCCACCGAGGCCAGCGCCTCCTGCTCGAGGTCGTCGGCGAGACGTTCGACGGCATCGGCGACCGAGGTGCCGCTGGCCTCGGCGCGCGCGAGGGTGTGGCCGAGCGGCGCGAGCACGTCGTCGCGGGACAGCACCTCCCAGACGATGGCCGGGGGTGCCCCGACGCGCAGCCGCGCGAGCACGGGGTCGAGCCGGTCCGCCGCCGCGCCGGGACACGCGGCGCACACCGAGGCCAGGGCCGCGGTGGGCGCCGCCCCCGACCGGAGCGTCGCCGCCAGCAGGTCGACGAGGTGGGGCAGGTCGCGTGCCGCCGAGTCGCGCGCCTCACGGACCTCCGCCGACTCCCAGCGGCCCAGCACCACCCAGGCGACGACGRCCGCCGCCGGCCCCGCGACCAGCCCCAGCGGTCCCGTCAGGAAGAGGACCACCGCGCAGCCCGCGAGGCCGCACAGCACGGCTCGCCACCAGGTCGGACGGCCAGTGGACGCGGGAGCCGCGCGGCCACCGGCGGGGGTGGCGGGAGTCCACCGCGGTCGGGGCGGCACGGCCAGGAACGCCACCAGGACGGCCGCGAGCACGGCCAGCGCGGTCACGGGCGATCGACCCCGTCGGCGATGACCTCGATCCACCAGAGGCCGAGCAGCCCGAAGGCCAGCCCGAGCGCGAGACAGCCCCAGCCGACCGGCGTACCGAGCAGGAAGGCCCACGGGTCGCCACCCGCACCCGAGCCCATCCCGAGGGCCACGACGGGCAGCGCCGCCACCAGGCGCGCGGTCGCCCGCGCCGAGGCCAGCTCGGAGGTGACCACCCGCCGGGTCCGGCGGCGCGCCCGGATCCGGGCGGCGACCCGGCCCAGGGCCCCGGCCAGCCCGTGCCCGGAGTGCTGGGAGACCTGCCACGCCGAGGCCACGACCCTCAGCTCGCCCGCCCCCGGCGACTCGGCGAGGCGCCGCAGTGCCGCGGGGACGTCGGAGCCGAGCGCGTGTGCCTCCACGACGGGTGCGAGTCCGGGCCACCGGCCGGCGGCCTGGGCCAGGGCGACGTCGGGAGGACGCCCGGCGGACAGCTCCGCCGCCACCACCTCACACGCCTCGAGGACGTTTCGTGCGGTGGCGTCGGCGATCACACGGGCCCGGCGTCGCCTCCAGATCCGTGAGGCACCGACGCCGGCGAGGGTGGCGACCGCTCCCAGGACGAGCAGTCGGACGGGCACCGTGCCGGCCGTCGCGAGGGAGACCGCCAGGACCAGCAGCACCCGCGTCCGCGGACGCCGCCCCGGCGGCGCCGTCGCGCCCCGGGACGCGGCCGCCGGCTGGAGCGGCGCCGGGCAGGCCAGCCATGCGGCCGACGCGGCCCCGAGGGCCAACACCCACCACAGGGACCCGGTCACAGGGCGATCCGCCGGGAGAGCTCACGCGCGGCCGGGCCGCGTTCGACCCGACCGAGCGCGTCGAAGGCGACTGCGACATCGAGGGCCACCAGTCCGTCGGGGCCACGTCTCGGGACCCCGACCTGGGCCACCCGACGGACTCCGTCGGTCCCGCGGACCACGTGGACCACGACGTCGAGGGCGGCCGCCAGCTGGCTGTGCACCGCCGGCTGCGGCAGGCCCGCCGCGAGGGCGAGTGCCTCGAGACGGGCCGGCACGTCGACGGCGGAGTTGGCGTGCACGGTGCCGCACCCGCCGGCGTGGCCGGTGTTGAGGGCGGCCAGCATCTCCACCACCTCCGCCCCGCGCACCTCGCCGACCACGAGGCGGTCGGGCCGCATCCGCAGTGCCTGGCGGACCAGCGTGCGCAGCGTGATCTCCCCGGCTCCCTCGATGTTGGGCGGGCGCGCCTCGAGACCGATGACGTGTGGATGGGCGGGGCGCAGCTCGCTGGAGTCCTCGACGAGGACCAGGCGCTCCCCCGGATCG
This sequence comes from Nocardioides sp. P4_G4, assembly GCF_056401085.1. Taxonomy (NCBI): domain Bacteria; kingdom Bacillati; phylum Actinomycetota; class Actinomycetes; order Propionibacteriales; family Nocardioidaceae; genus Nocardioides; species Nocardioides sp. P4_G4. The sequence goes on along the minus strand of NZ_JBFUKA010000029.1, from coordinate 39,786 downwards.
ACCAACGACAACATCGCCGCCAGCAGAGTCGTCTTGCCGGTGCCGGTGCCGCCGGTGACCAGGAAGGCGGACCGGGCCGCCACGATCGCGGCGAGCAGCTCGGCGCCCTCCTCGGTCACCGCGCGGCCCGCCACGAGGTCGGCCATCGTGAACACCCGGGCCCGCGGGACGCGCAGCGACACGACCGTCCCCGGACGAGCGGTCGGGGCGAGCACCGCGTGGAAGCGGGTGCCGTCGGGAAGGCGCACGTCGGCGTGCGGGGTGGCGTCGTCGAGCCGCCGGCCACCCGTGGCGGCCAGCCGCTGGGCCAGCCGACGGACCGCCGCGTCGTCGGGGAACCGGACGCCGGTGAGCTCGAGACCGTCGCCACAGTCGACCCAGACCTCGTCCGCACCGTTGACCAGCACGTCGGTCACCCCGGTCCGCCTCAGCAGCGGCTCGAGCGGGCCCGCGCCGAGCACGTCGCGGCACAGCTCGTCGTGCACGGCCAGCACCATCGCGTCCCCGACGGGCCGTCCCGCGGACCGCAACGCCTCCGCCACCCGGTGCGGCGAGAGGTCGCCGGGGGTGGAGGCCAGGCGCTCGCGCACCTCGTCGAGCAGACCGGGAGCAATCGTCGGTGGCGTCATGCGGCGGCGTCCAGCACCTCGCGGGCGGCCCGCGCCAACGGGACCCGGTGGTGGCGCAGCGGCCCGAGCCCCAGGTCCAGCGACTCGGCCAGGCCGCGCTGGTCCGGCACCTCGACAGCGACGGGCAGGCCGGTGGCCCGCTCGAGGTCGTCCCAGGAGACGCCCCCGCGGCGCACGGCGAGCGCGGCACCCGGCAGGTGGTCGAGCCGGTGGAGGAGCCGGACGGTCGACGCGATCCCGGCCAGGGTCGCCGGGACCACCACGAGCACGCGGTCGCACCGGGCCACGAGCTCGTCCAGGAGGGTCCCGCCGTGCCGGTCGAGGTCGAGCACCACCAGGTCGTGTCCCCGCTGGGCGGCCGCGACGGCCTCCCGGACGACGGTGGCGTCGGGCTCCACGACCGTGCCCGACGCCCAGGTCAGCACACCGGGACCAGCCGGTGCGCCTCCGGAGCGGGGCACCGCCTCGCGCAGGGCCCGCGCCCCGAGGCGACCCGAGCCCGCGGCGAGCTCACCCCAGCGGACCCCCGCGACCGACTCCAGCCCGAGCATCCGGTCGAGCCCCGGACCCAACGGGTCGGTGTCGACGACCAGGGTGGCCCCGCGCGCGGCCCCGGCCTGCCCCAGGGCGCAGGCGAACGTCGACGCGCCCGCACCGCCGGCACCCCCGATGACGCCCAGGGTCCGCCCGCGCCCGGGCGACTCCTCGGAGTCGGCGAGCAGGTCGACGAGCCACGCCTCGCAGGCGGGCAGCTCTCCCACCGTGCCGGCGCCGAAGGCCAGCGCCGCGCGGAAGACACCGTCGCCCAGCGTCCAGCCCACGACGTGGACCCCGTCGCGCCGGCCCGGGCGGGCGGAGGCCACCTCGTCGACGAGGTCGGCCCCGACGAGCACGAGCGGGGCCGACGACCAGACGGACAGGGCGGCGAGCGGGTCGTCGTACACCTCGGGGCGGACCCCCGCGGCGGCGCTGAGCCGAGCCACCTCGTCGGCGAGGGACCGGTCGCGGGTGAGGAGGAGCGGCTGCATGGGTCGAGGCTCCCCGCGGGGACCCACGACGCGTCGGCACCGCCCGCACGCCTGTGGACGAGCGCCCCTCCCACCGGCCCGGTGGACGCCTGGTGGCTCGCGACGGCTGATGCCCCGCGGACCGCGGCCTACGATGGCCGACATGCCCCGCCCCACTGCGGCCTTCTTCGACCTCGACAAGACGATCATCGCCAAGTCGAGCACCCTGGCCTTCAGCAAGCCCTTCCAGGCGGGCGGGCTGATCAGCAGGCGCGCGATGCTGCGCAGCACCTACGCGCAGTTCGTCTACCTCGTGGGCGGTGCCGACCACGACCAGATGGAGAAGATGCGGGCGTTCATGTCCGCCCTCTGCGCCGGATGGGACGTCGCCACGGTGCGCGAGATCGTGGCCGACACCCTGCACAACGTGGTCGACCCGATCGTCTACGACGAGGCGGTCAGCCTGATCGAGGAGCACCACCGGGCGGGACGCGACGTCGTCATCGTGTCGACCAGCGGCTCGGAGGTCGTGGAGCCCATCGGCGAGATGCTCGGCGCCGACCGGGTGGTGGCGACCCGCATGGAGATCGTCGACGGCAAGTACAGCGGCGAGATCGAGTACTACGCCTACTCCGAGGAGAAGGCACGCGCGATCGAGGACCTCGCCGCCCTCGTCGGCTACGACCTCGAGGGCTCCTACGCCTACAGCGACTCGGTGACCGACGTGCCCATGCTGCGGGCCGTGGGCCACCCGCACGCCGTCAACCCCGACCRCGAGCTGCGCAAGGCCGCGGTGGCCGAGGGATGGCCGGTGCTGGTCTTCGACAAGCCCGTCGCGCTGCGCTCGCGGGTCCCGCTGCCGCCCGCCCGGACCACCCTCGCCGCGCTGGCCGTGGGCGGTGCGATGGCCGCCGGCGGCGTGCTGTGGGTCAACGCCCGCAAGCGCCGGGACGGGGCCTGAGCCCGCACCGATCGGTGTGGAAGTCAAGCCTTGAACGCGGGCCGGGACCGGCGTACAACTGAGACACAACTCCACAAGCAGCACGTGAGCCCAGAACCCACGCGGCGATCTACCCTTCGCACAAGGGCGCGAGTCACCGGCCACGACCGGGACAGCAGTTGATGTTGCACGCTTGGTAGCCCGGCTTCACGTGTCAGCGACGGCACCTGATCTCACGATCAGGTGCCGTTCGCATGTGGTGTGCCCGCCTGCTACTCCGCCGCTCGCCGCAGCGGGGAGGCCTCGGCCCCCGCGGCGTACGCCTCGGTCGCGTAGATCACCCACGCGTGCACGCCGCGCGGTCCCCCGTCGCGGTAGGCACCGAGGTTGGACTCGTACTGCGCGCGCAGGGCGAGGTGCCCGGCCTCCGGCACCACCAGCGACTTCGCGTCCACCCCGCGGGAGACCAGCACGAGGCGCTCGACGGCCCGCGCGACGATGCCGTTGTGGGAGGCGAAGGGCGCGGCCGTGGCCAGGTCGGCGTGCACGACCGCGGCCACCAGCAGGGCCGGGGCGGACGTGTCGGCGAGCAGCAGCTCGGCGACCCCGCGCAGGCGGTCGGCCGAGGCGGCGTCCCGCGGACGGCCCAGCTGCTCGGGGTCCAAGGAGGCCGAGCCGACGACGCTGTGGATCCGGGCGATCGCCTGCAGGGGGGCCGTCTTGAGCAGGGGGGCCAGGGCCAGCAGGGAGGCCGACATCCGCACCGCGTCGGACGCGATCGCGTCGCCGCCGCCCTCGCGCAGCTCGGCCAGCGTGGCCGCGGAGCCCTCGAGCACCGCGGACGCGTGGGCGCCGCGCAGCAGCGACTCGGCGGTCGTCTCCGGCGACGTACGACGCAGTCCCCGGTCGCGGAGCATCACGTCGATGCCGTCACGGACGGCGGCGTACCCGGAGGGCACTCCCTCGAGGTCCACCAGCCAGGCCAAGGGATCGGTCGTCACGGATGAGGACGCTAGTAGCCTGCAGGGGATGAGCGACGAGCAGCCCACCCGCGACGACATGAAGCGCTGGTCCGGATCCTTCGGGGACGTGGCCGAGGCCTACGACCGGGGGCGTCCGTCGTACCCCGTCGAGGCCGTCTCCTGGCTCGTCGGCGGGGAGGCCAAGGTCGTCCTCGAGCTCGGCGCGGGCACCGGCAAGCTCACCCGCGAGCTCGTCGCGCAGGGGCACGCGGTCTACGCCACCGAGCCGGACGCGGCGATGCTCGAGCTCCTTGAGGCGCGGGTCGCCGGCTGCAGCGCCAAGGTCGCCGGCGCGGAGGAGATCCCCGCCAACGACCGGTCGGTCGACGTGGTGGTCGCGGGGCAGGCGTTCCACTGGTTCGACCACGAGGTCGCCCTCCCGGAGATCGCCCGGGTCCTCAAGCCGGGCGGCCACCTCGCCCTCGCCTGGAACTTCTTCGACCAGCGGATCCCGTGGGTGCGGCGTCTCGTCGCGGCGATGGACGAGCAGTCGATGACGTCCTCGTCCCAGCAGCTTCTCGCGGACTCCGACCTCTTCGGGCCGGTCGAGGCGAAGACCTTCGCGCACTGGCAGGACGTCAACCGAGAGACGCTCCTCGACACCGTCGCCTCGCGCTCCTACATCTCCAGCCTCGACGAGGCCGCCCGCGAGGCGCGGCTCGACAAGGTCCGCGCGCTGTACGACGACTACGGCCGCGGGCACGACGGCATGCAGCTGGCCTACCGCACCGAGTGCTACCGCGCGCAGGTCATCGACCGGGCGGAGGGGCCGACCGGCGAACCCGTCGACGACACCTCCCAGGACGGGCCGATCATCTCCGACGGCACCGACACCGACATGCTGCTGATCGACTTCCGGTAGGGGCCGGGGCAGGGGTTCCTGAGTAGTCTCCGGGCATGGTGCGGCCCCGGCTCTGGCGACGGTCCGACAGCGGTCGTACGGCGCTCGGGTCCCAGGCCGACCGGGCGACGTTCCGGGCGCTGCACAACGCCTCGCTGGCCAGCCCGGCCCTGCGCGCAGGACTCACCGCGGACAGCGCGGAGCGCAGCCTCGGCCACCTCCGGGCCCTGCTCGGCACCCCGGCCGCCGCGCTCACCGACGCCAGCGGAGTGCTGGCGTGGGACGGCTCGGGCCAGCACCACGTCGACGACGTGCCGCGGTTCCTGCCCGACCTCGTCGACACCGGGCGTACCCGGGTGGCCGACCTCGCCTGCCAGCGCGCCCGCTGCGAGGTCCGCCAGGTCGTGCTGGCGCCGCTGGTCGTCGAGGAGACGATCGTCGGCGCGCTGACCGTCGGGACGGCGTACGCGACGGGTGGCCTGATCCGGGCCGCCGACGAGGTCGCGCTGTGGGTCTCGGGCCAGCTCGAGCTGGCCCGGCTCGACGACTCCCGCACCCAGCTGATGGAGGCCGAGGTCCGCGCCCTGCGCGCCCAGATCAGCCCGCACTTCATCTACAACTCGCTGGGCGCCATCGCCAGCTTCGTGCGCACCGACCCCGACCGGGCCCGCGAGCTGCTGCTGGAGTTCGCCGACTTCACCCGCTACTCCTTCCGCCGCCACGGCGAGTACACGACACTCGCCGAGGAGCTGCGGTCCGTGGAGCGCTACCTGCTGCTCGAGCAGGCCCGCTTCGGCGACCGCCTCCAGGTGACGCTGCGCATCGCGCCCGAGGTGCTGCCGGTCGCGGTTCCCTTCCTGTGCATCCAGCCGCTGGTCGAGAACGCCGTACGCCACGGGCTCGAGGCGAGCGCCGACAAGGAGGACGGCGTCGGCCGGCTGAGCATCCTGGCCCGCGACCTCGACCAGGAGTGCGTCATCGAGGTCGAGGACGACGGCACCGGGGAGGATCCCGAGCGGGTACGCCGCGCGCTCGCGGGTGACGCCTCGATGGACTCGGTGGGGCTCGGCAACGTCGACGCCCGGCTGCGCAACGCTTACGGCGACGACTACGGGCTCGTCGTGGAGACGGCACCGGGCGCGGGCACCAAGGTGGTCGTGCGGGTGCCGAAGTTCGCGCCGGGGGTGGTCGCGCGGGGGTGAGGGGGTTTCGTGACAGGGCTCCGCCCTTCCTCGACCATCGGAGCGGGTCGCCGACACTAGGCTGCGTGCCCATGAGCCAGAGCGGCCTGCGCATCCTCGTCATCGACGACGAGCGGCCCGCCCTCGACGAGCTGGCCTACCTCCTCGAGCGCGACGACCGCGTCGCCGGCGTGCTCGGCTGCGACTCGGCGACCGAGGCGCTGCGGATGCTGCAGGACCTCGAGGTCGACGCCGTCTTCCTCGACATCCAGATGCCCGGACTCACCGGTCTCGACCTGGCCCAGGTGCTGTCCCGCTTCCGGTCCCCGCCACCGATCGTGTTCGTCACCGCCCACGAGGAGCACGCGGTGTCGGCCTTCGAGCTCGCGGCCGTCGACTACGTCCTGAAGCCGGTGCGCGCCGAACGCCTCGCCGAGGCCGTACGCCGCGTGGTCGACGCGGGCGCCCCCGTCCCCTCGGGCGACGAGCAGATCCCCGTCGAGCGCGGCGGCGTGACCCGCTTCGTCCAGCGCTCCGACATCACGCACGTGGAGGCGCAGGGCGACTACGCCCGGTTGCACACCGGCGAGGGCTCGCACCTGGTGCGCACCCCGCTGTCCACGCTGGCCGAGGAGTGGGCGCCGGCCGGCTTCGTGCGGATCCACCGCTCCCTGCTCGTCTCGCTCCCCCACGTCGAGGAGGTCCGGTCCGAGTCCGGCCGCGTGTCGGTGGTGGTCGCCGGGCAGGAGCTCGCCGTCAGCCGCCGCCACACCCGCGAGCTGCGGGACCTGCTCACCCGGCGCACCCCGTGAGCGACACCGACCGCCCGGTCCGGGTCCGGGTGACCGGTCCCCCGCGGCGGCGTGCGAGCGGCGTACGCCCGACGGCGTCCCGCGAGATCGACGCCGACAGCGACCTCGGCGCGGTCTACATGAGCTCGCTGCTCGGTGAGCAGCTGCGGCTCGCCGCCGGCGTGCTGGCCGCGCTGTTCCTCACCGTCGGACTGCTGCCGCTGGTCTTCCACCTGTTCCCGGACCTCAGCGACCTGCGGCTGCTCGGCGTCCCCGTGCCGTGGCTGCTGCTCGGGCTGCTCGTCCACCCCTGGCTGCTCGTCCTGGGCTGGGTCTACGTACGCCGGGCCGAGGCCAACGAGCGCGACTTCGCCGACCTGGTCGCCGACGACCCGGACACGCGCCCGTGACCAGCGCCCCCGGCATCGTCGCGGTCGTCCTGGTGACCGTGGCGACCCTGGCCATCGGCACCTGGGGACTGCGGTTCTCCCGCACGACCAGCGACTTCTTCGTCGCCTCGAGGTCGGTGCGCCCGGGGCTCAACGCGAGCGCGATCGGCGGCGAGTACCTCTCGGCGGCGTCGTTCCTCGGCATCGCCGGGCTGGTGCTCGTCTTCGGTGCCGACATGCTCTGGTACCCCGTCGGCTGGACGGCCGGCTACCTCGTCCTGCTCGTCCTGGTCGCCGCTCCGCTCCGCCGCTCGGGCGCCTACACGCTGCCCGACTTCGCCGAGGCCCGGCTGGGCTCGCGCCGGGTGCGGTCGCTGTGCTCGGCGCTGGTCGTCGGCATCGGGTGGCTCTACCTGCTCCCCCAGTTCCAGGGGGCCGGGGTCACCCTCGCGGCCACCATCGGCGCCCCGCCGTGGCTCGGAGCGGTCATCGTCGCCGCCGTCGTGCTCATCAACGTCACCTCCGGCGGCATGCGCAGCATCACCTTCGTGCAGGCCTTCCAGTACTGGCTCAAGCTCACCGCGCTGCTCGTCCCTGCCTGCGTGCTATTGGCCGTCTGGGTCGGCGACGGCGCCCCGAACCCCGCCGACGCGGCCGCCCCCGGCGACGCCTTCTGGTCGCTCCCGCTCGGGGACGGCGGCGGGCAGGGGCTCTACGTCACCTACTCGCTCATCGTCGCCACGTTCCTCGGAACCATGGGCCTGCCGCACGTGGTGGTCCGCTTCTACACCAACCCCGACGGCCGGGCTGCGCGCCGTACGACGCTCGTGGTGCTCGGCCTGCTCGGCCTCTTCTACCTGCTCCCGCCGGTGTACGGCGCGCTGGGACGTCTCTATGCGCCCGACCACGCCGCCAGCGCCTCCGACGTGCTGGTGCTCGAGCTGCCGCGGCTGATGGTCCCCGGACTGGGCGGCGAGCTGCTCACCGGCATGGTGACCGCCGGYGCCTTCGCCGCCTTCCTGTCCACCAGCTCCGGACTGACCATCGCGGTCGCCGGGGTGCTCAGCCAGGACGTCGCCAGCCGTCGGCTCAGCGGGATCACCGCGTTCCGGGTGGCCGGCGTCGCCGCGGTGGTCGTGCCGTGCACCGTGGCGATCGCGGCCCCCGACGTCGGCGTCGCCCGCACCGTCGGGCTGGCCTTCGCCGTGGCCGCCTCGACCTTCTGCCCGCTGCTGCTCCTCGGGATCTGGTGGCGCGGGCTGACCGCGGCCGGGGCGGTGGCCGGCCTGCTGGTCGGCGGCATCGGCTCCGGGTGCGCCGTGGGCTGGACGCTGCTGACCAGCGCGACCACCGGCTGGGCCGCGGTGCTGCTGGGCCAGCCCGCCGCGTGGAGCGTGCCCGCTGCGCTCGCCACGATGGTGGTGGTGAGCCGGCTGACCCGGGCGTCGGTGCCCGCCCACGCAGGACGCTTCATGGTGCGGTTGCACACGCCGGAGGCCGTCGAGCTGCAGCGCTGAGGTGCCGCACCGTCGGGTCGGACCCCGCCGGCCCGAACCCCGGCGCGGGCGGGCGGGATCTGACATGCTGTGCGCCCTCCGTCGGGGAAGCGGGGGTCAGCACTACGGGGAGTGGCATGACGTTGTTCATGGTGATCGGGGTGGCGGGTCTCGCCCTGCTGCTGGTCTCGCTCGTCGTGGGCAACCTCTTCGACGGGGCCCTCGACGTCCTGTCCGGTGACGTCTTCTCCAGCGCGGTGATCGGCGCGTTCGTCGCGGCCACGGGATTCGGTGCGGCCGCCGCCCAGGGCGCCGTCGGCACGGCCCTCGCGATCCCGGTCGGCCTGGTCACCGGGACGGCCTTCGCCTGGCTCGCCTGGTGGTTGACCCGGCTGCTGCGCGACGGCAGCAGCGACGCCACCCTCACCACCGACGACACCATCGGCCGCGACGGACGCGTCATCTCCCAGATCCCCGCCGGGGGCCTCGGCGTCGTGGACATCCTCGTCGGCGGTCACACCGTGCGGCTCAACGCCCGCGCCGAGGAGCCGATCGGGCCCGGCACCGCCGTGCACGTCACCAGCGTCCTGTCGCCCACCTCGGTCACCGTCGCCCCGGTGTGGCCCGAGATCAGCTGACCCACCCGCCCGCACACCCACCACACGCCCGCACACGCCCAGGAGAAACCCGTGGAACTGTCCAGCCCCCTCATCGCCCTCGGTGGCCTCGTCCTCGTCGTCATCCTGCTGCTGCTGCTCGTCACGAGCCGCTACAAGGTGGCGGGGCCCAACCAGGCGTACATCGTCACGGGGCGCAAGGGGAAGGCGGTGCTCAACCCCGAGACCGGCGCGCTGAGCCACGACCTGTCGGGACAGAAGGTCATCCTCGGCGGCGGCGTCTTCGTGATCCCGTTCGTCCAGAAGCTCGGCACGCTCGACCTGTCCTCGCGACGCATCTCGGTGCAGATCCGCGGCGCGGTCTCGGGCCAGGGCATCAAGCTCAACGTGGAGGGCGTGGCGATCGTCAAGGTCGGCGGCAACGCCGACCAGATCCGGCTGGCCGCCCAGCGGTTCCTCAGCCAGCAGGAGGAGGTCGAGGCCTTCACGCAGGAGGTGCTCGCCGGTGCGCTGCGCTCCATCGTCGGCGGCCTGACGGTCGAGCAGATCATCCGGGACCGCGCCGCCTTCGCCCAGCGGGTCGCGGACGAGTCCGAGAACTCCCTCACCGGTCAGGGCCTGATCCTCGACACCTTCCAGATCCAGGACGTCACCGACGACGGCACCTACCTCGCCGACCTCGGTCGTCCCGAGGCGGCGCGCATCCAGCAGGCCGCCTCCATCGCCGAGGCCAACGCCCGCCAGGCGGCCGAGCAGGCCCGGATCGCCGCCGAGCAGGAGATCGCCATCTCGACCCGGACCCTCGCCCTCAAGCAGGCCGAGATCAAGGCCGAGACCGACGCCGCCTCGGCCACCGCTGCCGCGTCCGGCCCGCTCGCGCAGGCCGACCGCGACCAGGCGATCCTGCTGGAGCAGGAGAAGGTCGCCGTCCGCCAGGCCGCGCTCACCGAGCGCAACCTGGAGACCGAGGTCCGCAAGCCCGCCGACGCCGCCCGCTACAAGGTCGAGCAGGAGGCCGAGGCCCAGCGCTCGGCCGAGATCGCCGCCGCCGAGGCCCGCAAGGCGGCCACCATCGCCGGCGCCCAGGCCAAGGCCGAGGAGGCCCGGCTCAGCGGTGAGGCCGAGAAGTCCCGTCGTACGGCGCTCGCCGAGGCCGAGGCGATCGAGGGCGCGCGCCGCGGTGAGGCCGAGAAGGCCCGCCGCACCGCGGAGGCCGACGCGACCCGCGCCGAGGGTGAGGCCACCGCGGCCGCGACCCTCGCGGTCGGCCAGGCCGAGGCCGAGGCGATGGACAAGCGCGCCGACGCGTTCGCCCACTACAACGACGCCGCCGTCCTGCAGATGCTGATCGAGGTGCTGCCGCAGATCGCTCGCGAGGTGGCCGCGCCGATGGCCGCCATCGACCAGCTGACCGTGATCTCCGCCGACGGTGCCGGCGCCCTGCCCCGCCAGGTGAACGACAACGTCGTCCAGACCCTCGCGATGCTCAAGACCTCCACCGGCCTGGACCTGGAGGCGCTCATCAAGAAGTCGGTCGGTCAGGCCGCCGGCACGTCCAACGGCACGTCGAACGGGGTCCCGGACCACGGTGCGCTGGCCGACGGGTCGTCCGGCCCGGCCGCGTAGTCGACCGCTCGTCGTACGCAACCGACCGCTCGGCGACGCGCCACCCCCGCCCGCCGACGTACCGACGAGCACCCCTCCCCGTCCGCGCGGCCGCGGTGCGACCGTGACGGCGGTCACACACCGGTGACCCTGCGCGGAAGGAATCACCGTGACACCCGAGACCCACGAACAGGCGGCGCGCCACGACCCGGTCTACGACCGACTGCACGAGACGGCGGAGTTCACCGAGCTGCGCCGTCGCTACCGCGGCTTCGTCTTCCCCGCGACCGTGGCGTTCCTCGCCTGGTACCTGCTGTACGTCGTCATGTCGAGCTGGGCGCCCGACTTCATGGCCACCCAGGTCGTCGGCCACATCAACGTGGCGCTCGTCTTCGGGCTGCTGCAGTTCGTGACCACCTTCGGGCTCGCGTACGTCTACAGCCGCTTCTCCAACGCCAGGCTGGACCCGCTGGCCCGTGACCTCGAACGGTCCTACCGCGAGCAGGTCGGCGCCGACGCGAAGCGGGGCCAGGCATGAACGACCAGGTCCTCACCACCGTCCTGTTCCTCTCGGTCGTCGCGCTGACGATCGGCATCACCTTCTGGGCGAGCCGCCAGACCAAGACCGCCGCGGACTTCTACTCCGGTGGCCGGTCCTTCTCCGGGTTCCAGAACGGCCTCGCCATCGGCGGCGACTACATGTCGGCCGCGTCGTTCCTCGGCATCTCGGGAGCCATCGCGCTCTACGGCTACGACGGCTTCCTCTACTCCATCGGCTTCCTCGTCGCGTGGCTCGTCGCGCTGCTGCTCGTGGCCGAGATGCTGCGCAACGCCGGTCGCTACACGATGGCCGACCAGCTGGCCTTCCGGATGAACCAGCGCAAGGTGCGCACCGCGGCGTCGATCTCGACCGTCGTGGTCTCGATCTTCTACCTGCTGGCCCAGATGGTCGGCGCGGGCACCCTGGTGGCGCTGCTGCTGGGTGTCGACAGCCAGGCGATCAAGAACATCACCATCATCGGCGTCGGCGTGCTGATGATCTTCTACGTCGTCGTCGGCGGCATGAAGGGCACGACGTACGTCCAGATCACCAAGGCCGTCCTGCTGATGCTCGGCTCGGCGCTGATCGTGGTGCTGGTGCTCAAGGAGTTCAGCTTCAACCTCTCCTCCCTCCTCGGGGCGGCGGCGGAGAACTCCGGCCAGGGCGAGGCGTTCCTCCAGCCCGGCCTCCAGTACGGCAGCACCCTGACCTCGCAGATCGACTTCCTGTCGCTCGGCCTGGCCCTCGTGCTCGGCACCGCCGGCCTCCCGCACATCCTGATCCGCTTCTACACCGTCCCGACGGCTCGCGACGCCCGCAAGTCGGTGCTGTGGGCCATCGGCCTGATCGGCGTCTTCTACCTGATGACGCTCGTCCTCGGCTTCGGTGCCGCGGCGCTGCTCTCGCGCGACGTGGTCGACCCGGTGGAGGGCGGCAACCAGAACCTCGCGTCGCCGCTGCTCGCCGAGGCGGTCGGCGGTGGTGAGGGCTCCACGGGCGGGGCGATCCTGCTCGCCCTCATCGCGGCGGTGGCCTTCGCGACCATCCTCGCGGTGGTCGCCGGCCTGACGCTCGCGTCGTCGTCCTCGGTGGCGCACGACCTCTACAAGGGGGTCCTCAAGAAGGACCAGCAGGTCTCCGAGAAGGACGAGGTCCGGGTGGCCCGCATCGCGGCCTTCGTGATCGGCGCGATCGCCATCGTGCTGTCCATCCCGGCACAACGCCTCAACATCGCCTTCCTGGTGGCCCTCGCCTTCGCCGTCGCGGCGTCCGCCAACCTCCCGGCGATCATCTACAACATGTTCTGGCGGCGCTTCAACACCCGCGGCGCCACCTGGAGCATCTACGGCGGGCTCATCTCCGCCGTCGGGCTGGTGCTCCTGTCCCCCGTCATGTCGGGGCTGCCCACCTCGCTGTTCCCCGACTCCGACTGGGCGATCTTCCCGCTCAACAACCCGGGCATCGTGTCGATCCCGCTGGGCTTCCTGCTCGGCTACCTCGGCACCGTCTCGGGCCGGGAGCCGAGCGCCGAGGACCGCTTCACCGAGCTCGAGGTCCGCGCCCTCACCGGGGCCGGTGCCGAGGGGGCCGTGCACCACTGATCCACCACCACTGATGCACCACCACGACGTCCGGACCGGTCCCCGACCTGCACCAGCGCCACCCGGGGGCCGGTCCGGACGTCGCACCATCGACCGACCGACCTCGGCCGAGTAGGTTCGCCGTCATCGGCACCCGCACGACACGACCGCATCGACCAGACGGAGCTCGCATGTCCGACCAGACCACGTCCGACGCCCTCGCCAACCTCGCCACCGAGGACCGCCGCTTCGAGCCCCCGGCCGACCTGGCCGCCGACGCCAACGTCACCGAGGAGGCCTACGAGCGCGCCTCCTCCGACCGCGAGGCCTTCTGGGCCGAGGCCGCCGAGCGGCTCGACTGGGGACAGAAGTGGGACCAGGTCCTCGACTGGAGCAACGCCCCGTTCGCCAAGTGGTTCGTCGGCGGCACCCTCAACGCGTCGGTCAACTGCGTCGACCGGCACGTCGACGCCGGCCACGGCGACCGGGTCGCCATCCACTGGGTCGGCGAGCCCGAGGACGACACCCGCGACCTGACGTACGCCGACCTCAAGGACCAGGTCTCCCGCGCCGCCAACGCGCTCACCGAGCTCGGCGTGAAGAAGGGCGACCGGGTCGCGATCTACATGCCGATGATCCCCGAGGTCGCCATCGCGATGCTGGCCTGCGCACGTCTCGGCGCCCCGCACACCGTGGTCTTCGGCGGCTTCTCCGCCGACGCGCTGGCCACCCGGATCGCCGACTGCCAGGCCGAGGTCGTCGTCACCTCCGACGGCGGCTACCGCCGCGGCGCCCCGAGCGCACTCAAGCCGGCCGTCGACGAGGCCGTCGCCAAGGCGGCCGAGCAGGGCCAGGAGGTGCGCTCGGTCGTCGTCGTGCGTCGTACCGGCCAGGAGGTCGACTGGGACGAGAGCCGCGACGTGTGGTGGCACGACGTCGTCGACGCCGCCTCCCCCGACCACGAGCCGGAGCTGCACGACAGCGAGCACCCGCTCTACGTCATGTACACGTCCGGCACGACGGGCAAGCCCAAGGGCATCCTGCACACGACGGGCGGCTACCTCACCGGCACGTCGTACACGCACTGGTCCGTCTTCGACCTCAAGCCCGAGACGGACGTCTACTGGTGCACCGCCGACGTCGGCTGGGTGACCGGGCACTCCTACATGGTCTACGGACCGCTCGCCAACGGTGCGACGCAGGTGATGTACGAGGGCACGCCCGACTCCCCGCACAAGGGCCGCTGGTGGGAGATCATCGAGAAGTACGGCGTGACGATCTTCTACACCGCACCGACCGCGATCCGGACCTTCATGAAGTGGGGCGACCACATCCCCGCCGAGCACGACCTGTCCTCGATCCGCCTGCTCGGCTCGGTCGGTGAGTCGATCAACCCCGAGGCCTACATCTGGTACCGCAAGCACATCGGGGCCGACAGGACGCCGATCGTGGACACCTGGTGGCAGACCGAGACCGGCCAGATCATGATCAGCCCGCTGCCGGGGGTCACCGCCGGCAAGCCCGGCTCGGCCATGCGGGCGCTGCCCGGCATCAGCGTCGACGTCGTCAACGACGAGGCCCAGTCGGTGCCCGACGGCTCCGGCGGCTACCTCGTGGTCCGGGAGCCGTGGCCGGCCATGCTGCGCACCCTGTGGGGCGACGACCAGCGGTTCAAGGACACCTACTGGTCGCGCTGGGAGGGCCTGTACTTCGCCGGCGACGGCGCCAAGAAGGACGATGACGGCGACATCTGGCTGCTCGGTCGTGTCGACGACGTCATGAACGTCTCGGGCCACCGGCTCTCGACCACCGAGATCGAGTCGGCCCTCGTGTCGCACCCCAAGGTCGCCGAGGCGGCGGTCGTGGGTGCGGCCGACGAGATGACCGGCCAAGCGGTCTGCGCGTTCGTCATCCTGCGCGAGTCGGCGCTCGGCGACGACGGCTCGGCCCCCGAGGACCTGATCGAGGAGCTGCGCAAGCACGTGCAGAAGGAGATCGGCGCGATCGCCAAGCCGCGCCAGATCATGATCGTCCCCGAGCTGCCCAAGACGCGCTCGGGCAAGATCATGCGCCGGCTTCTCAAGGATGTCGCCGAGCACCGCGAGGTGGGCGACGTGACGACGCTCGCCGACTCCACCGTGATGGACCTGATCAAGGGCCAGGAGGGGTCCTCCCCGGAGGACTGACCCGCGGGCCCACACAATGACCCCGTGACCACCACGCGCCCCGCCGCCCCCGGTGTCGCCGACGTCGCCGTCATCGGCGGCACCGGCTTCTACTCCTTCCTCACCGATCCCACCGAGCACGTGGTCCGGACGCCGTACGGCGACCCGTCGGCCGCGATCTCGGTCGGCACCGTCGCCGGGCGCCGGGTGGCCTTCGTGCCGCGGCACGGGCCAGGTCACGAGCACCCGCCGCACGGCATCAACTACCGGGCCAACGCCTGGGCACTGCGATCGCTGGGCGTGCGGCAGGTGCTGGCGCCCTGCGCCGTGGGCGGTCTGCGCGACAGCGTCGCCCCCGGCGACCTCGTGGTGCCCGACCAGCTGGTCGACCGCACGCACCGGCGCATCGGGTCGTTCGTGGAGAGCGGTGCCGTGCACCTGCCCTTCGCGGACCCGTACTGCCCCCGGGTGACGGAGGCGCTGGCCGGGGCCGACCCGGACGTGAGGGTCGGCGGCACCATGGTCGTCGTCGAGGGACCGCGGTTCTCCACCCGCGCGGAGTCGAGGTCCTACGCCGCGTCGGGCTGGGACCTCATCAACATGACGGGTGCTCCGGAGGCCCAGCTGGCCCGCGAGCTGGGCCAGTGCTACGCCCCCCTCGCGCTGGTGACCGACATGGACGCCGGCGCAGAGTCCGGCGGCGGCGTCGGGCAGGAGGAGGTCTTCGCCCTCTTCCGGGCCAACCTGGAGCGGCTGACCGGGCTGCTGGAGCGCGCCGTGGCCGCCCTTCCCGACCCGGACGGGTGCACGTGCGACTCGTGGCGTGAGGGGATCGACCTGACCTACGAGGTGCCCACGCCGTGAGGGTCCTGCTGACCGGGTCCGCCGGCTTCATCGGCACGGCCATCGGCGCCGAGCTCGAGCGCTCGGGCCACGAGGTGGTGCGGGTCGACCTGATGCTCGACAGCGCGCACGGCGCGTCCACGCCTCCCGACGGCACCCACCACCTCGACGTCCGCGACTCGGCGCGCGCCCCCGAGTGGGCGGCCCTGCTCACCGGGGTCGACGCGGTCTGCCACCAGGCCGCCCTGGTCGGGGCGGGCGTCCGGGTCGGGGACCTGCCCGACTACGCCTCCCACAACGACCTCGGCACTGCGGCCCTGCTCGCCGGCATGCACGACGCCGGCGTGGACCGGCTCGTGCTCGCCTCCTCGATGGTGGTGTACGGCGAGGGCCGCTACGCCTGCCCCGAGCACGGACCCCAGGCCCCCGGTCCGCGCCCCGTCGCCACCCTCGAGGCGGGCGACTTCGAGCACCGCTGCCCGCAGTGCGACCGTGACCTCGGGTGGGAGACGGTCGACGAGGGTGCCCGCCTCGACCCGCGCAGCAGCTATGCCGCGAGCAAGCTCGCCCAGGAGCACTACGCCTCCGCGTGGGTGCGCCAGGCCGGTGCCGCGGCGGTGGCCCTGCGCTACCACAACGTCTACGGCCCGGGGATGCCCCGCGACACCCCCTACTCCGGGGTGGCCGCCATGTTCCGCTCGTCCCTCGAGCGGGGCGAGCGGCCGCGGGTCTTCGAGGACGGCGGCCAGATGCGCGACTTCGTGCACGTGGCCGACGTCGCGCGGGCCAACGTCGCGGCCCTCGAGGCCGTGACCGCGGCCGCCGACGGCGACTACGCGGCGTACAACGTGTGCTCGGGACGTCCGATCAGCATCCTCGACGTCGCCCGCCGGGTGGCGGCCGGCACCGGTCGCGACGTGGAGCCGGAGGTGACCGGAGGCTTCCGGGCCGGGGACGTGCGCCACGTGGTCGCCTCGCCGGAGCGGGCACGCGCCGGGCTCGGCTTCACGGCCGGGATCGGCCCGGACGAGGGGTTGGCGGCGTTCGCCACGGCACCGCTGCGGGCCTGACCCGCCGGGTGACCAGATCGTGTCGAGCTCACCAGGTCGTGTAGAGCAGGTGCTGCACGACGAGCGCGGTGAGCACCTGCACGACCAGCCCGGCCCGCCGCCACCGCGCGGGCAGCAGGGCGAGCGACAGCGTCAGCCACGGCACGAACGGCAGCCAGATCCGCTCCACCTCGGCCTTGGACATCCGGGAGAGGTCGGCGACCACCACGGTGGTCGCGGCGGCCGCGACCAGCCAGCAGATCGCCCGCACGCCGGCCGGGTCCACGACCAGCAGCCGGCGCCGTCCCGAGCGGAGGCCCCCCAGCCCGGCCCCCAGCATCGGTCCGGCGCAGACGAGCAGCGCACCGAGGTTGCCCCACAGCCAGTACGACGCCGGGCGGTCCGCCGCCAGCCCCTCCCAGTAGCGCTCGACCAGCACCGGGTAGGCCTCCCACCAGGAGAAGCCACCCGCCGCGAGGAGCAGCACCGGCACCAGGGCGGCGAGCCCGGCCACCGGCAACGACCACCACGACCGGGCCACGAGCAGGACGGCGAGGGCCAGCAGGCCGAGCAGCGGCAGCCCGTAGGAGCACATCACCGCCCAGCCCAGCAGCAGACCGGCCAGCACCGCCCAGCCGACCATCGCGCGACCACGTCCCGCCCGTGCGGCCAGCGCGAGGGCGGCGAGGCCCCAGGCGGCGAGGGCCGCGAAGACGGCGTCGGTCGAGACGGCGAGGAACACGGCGGCCGGGGTGAGGACCAGGAAGGGCGCCGCCCGCCGGGCGAGGTCGGCGGCACCGAGGGCGCGACAGGCCACCAGCACCGCGACGGGCACGGACGCCGCGACGACGGTCACCGCGAGGCCGGCGGCGAGGTCGCCTCCGAGGCCGACCCGCACCAGCGCCACGAACATCAGCAGCGCACCGGGCGGGTGGCCGGCGACGTGGATCGGCCAGTTGTCGGGGTGGTCCAGGGGGATCCGGTCGACGTACGTCGTGAGCAGGGCGCCCACGTCGTCGACGCCCCGGGCGGTGACGAGGTACTCGGTGTCGTTGGCCATCACCCGCGTGAGCCCGTCGGTGCCGTCCACGAGGGCGAGGGACAGCAGCCACGCGAGGCCACCGGCGTACGACGCCGCCAGCAGCCACCGCCAGGACAGGCGTCGGGCCCACCGCTCGGCCCGCAGCACGGCGACGAGCGCGACGAGCACCGCCGGCACCGTGCCGGGACCGACCTTCGGCTGCCAGAAGCCGTGGGTCGGCGGTACGCCGAACATGTCGCTGCGCGCCCGGACGTCCCACCCGAGCACCTGCGGCAGCGCGAAGGACAGCACCAGCAACGCGCCCGCGACGACCAGTCCCGCCCGCGCGCCGCGCGCGTCCCACCCTGCCGCCGGCTCACCCACCGACTCACCCCGGGACAGGACACGGTCACCCGGGGCGGCGGTCATGCGCCCACCCTAGGCATCCGGACGCCGGCCACCGGTCCGGCGAGGGTGCACGTCACGGGTTCGTAAGGTCGCCGGACGCCCGCGGAGGCCCTCCGCTGACTACGTTCGGCAGGTGCCCATCTGCGATCTCGTGCTCCCGTGCCGCGACGAGGGACCCGCCCTGCGCGGGCTCCTTCCCCGGGTGCCGGACGCCTTCTCGGTCATCGTGGTCGACAACGGCTCCCGCGACGACACCGCCCGGGTGGCCGGCGAGCTCGGGGCGCGGGTCGTGCCGGAGTCGACCCCCGGGTACGGCGCCGCCGTGCACGCCGGGCTGGAGGCCGCGACCGCCGACTACGTCGCCTTCATGGACGGCGACGGCTCGTTCGACCCCGACGAGCTGCTGCCCCTCCTCGACGACGTCCGGCGCGGCCGGGCCGACCTCGCCGTGGGGCGTCGTCGACCGGTCTCCAGGGGCGTGTGGCCGTGGCACGCACGGGCCGGCAACGCCCTCATCGCGACCTGGCTGCGCCACCGGATCCGGATGGACGCCCACGACATCGCGCCGATGCGGGTGTGCCGCCGCCAGGACCTGCTCGACCTCGGGCTGCGCGACCGCCGGTTCGGCTACCCGGTCGAGCTGCTGCAGGCGGTCACGCTGGCCGGCTGGCGGATCAGCGAGCACGACGTGGCCTACCACCCCCGCGCGGCCGGGACCCGTTCCAAGGTGTCGGGCTCCCTCGTGGGGACGGCCCGCACCGCACGCGACTTCTACCGGGTGCTGCGATGAAGGTGCTGGTCGTCGCCAAGGCGCCGGTGCCCGGGCAGGTCAAGACCCGCCTCGGCGCCGACATCGGCCACGACCGGGCCGCCGCCGTCGCCGCGGCCTCCCTCCTCGACACCCTGTCCGCCTGCGACGCGAGTGGGGCCGAGCGGCACCTGAGCCTCGCGGGCGACCTCCGCGACGCCGTGGACGGTCCGCGGATCGCGGCCGCCCTGGCCGGCTGGACGGTCACGCCGCAGCAGGGCGACGGGTTCGCCGAGCGGCTGGCGGGCGCCCACCACGACGCGGGTCCCGGCCTGGTGGTGCAGATCGGCATGGACACCCCGCACGTCACTGCGGGCGCGCTGCGGGCCGCCGCGGACGCGATGAGCTCGCACGACGCCGTGCTCGGACCCGCGCTCGACGGAGGCTGGTGGGTCCTGGCCCGTCGCGACCCGGAGGCGACCCGGGCGCTGGCCGCCGTGGCGATGTCGACCCCGTCCACGCTGGTCGACACCCAGCGGGCGCTCGAGCAGGCGGGGTGCCGCGTGGGACGGACCTCGATCGTGCGCGACGTCGACACGGTGGCCGACGCCGACGCCGTCGCCACCCTGGCGCCCGGCACCCGGTTCGCCGCCGCCTGGCGCGAGGTCCGGGCGCGCCGGACGACGGGGAGTCCGCGATGAGCACCGACATGTCGTTCACGCACGTCTTCGCGAGCGCGCTGCGGGGGGCGCCCACCACCGTGGTGTGGCTCGACCAGGAGCCCACCGCGCTGCCGGTCGACGTCTGGAGCCGGTCGGCCGACCACCTGGACCATCAGCTCGTCGCCCTGTGCGACGGGCCGACCATCGACATCGGCTGCGGCCCCGGCCGACTGACCGAGGCGCTGACGGCCGCCGGGCACCTGGCCCTGGGCATCGACGTGGTCGAGGCCGCCGTCGAGATGACCCGCGAGCGCGGGGTGCCCGCCCTGTGCCGCGACGTCTTCGACGAGGTGCCGGACGAGGGTCGCTGGCAGACCGCCCTCCTCGCCGACGGCAACATCGGCATCGGGGGCGACCCGGTCGTCCTGCTCCGCCGCGTCCGCAGCGTGCTCGACCCGCGCGGCTCGATCGTCGCCGAGGTGGCGGGTCCCGGCGTGCCGTCGGCACAGGGCTGGGCCTCGCTCGAGGGCTCCGTCCACCGCAGCCGCCCCTTCCGCTGGGCCGTCGTCGGGCTCGACGACCTGCCGTCCGTCGCCGCCGAGGCGGGCCTCGCCGTCCGGAGCGCCCACGCACTCGGGGACCGCTGGGCGGTCGTGCTCACCCGGGAGGGGCGATGAGGGTCCCGGCGCCGGAGGACTTCACCTCACGCCTGCGCAGCCCGGCCGTCGCGGCACGGGTGGGGGTCTGGCTCGGCCTCACCTTCGGGCTCTGCTTCGTGACCGGGCTCATCAGCCACTACGCCCAGCTGCCGAGCCGGCCGATCCCCTTCCCGACCAGCCCGAGCTGGGGCTACCGGCTCACCCAGGGCGTGCACGTGACGGCCGGGGTGGCCGCGATCCCGCTGCTCCTGGTCAAGCTGTGGTCGGTCGTGCCCAACCTGTTCGAGGGCCTGCCCCGCCGCTCGCCGCGACGGCTGCTGCTCACCGGCCTCGAGCGCGGCTCGATCGCCGTCCTCGTCAGCGCCTCGGTCTTCCAGCTCGCCACCGGCCTGGCCAACGCCGCCCAGTGGTACCCGTGGACGAGCTTCTCCTTCCGCACCGTCCACTACGCCCTGGCCTGGGTGGCCATCGGTGCGCTCCTGGTGCACATCGCGGTGAAGCTGCCGGTGATCCGCGACGTGCTCACCTCCGACATCGAGGCCACCGACCACGACCGGGCCACGGCGGTCCGGCCGGGTGCGGTGTCCCGCCGGGCCCTCGTGCGGACGGCGCTGGCCGCCTCCGGGGTGGCGGTGCTGGCGACCGCGGGGAGCACCGTCCCGTGGCTGCGCCGGCTGTCGGTGCTCGCCGTCCGGTCCGGGGACGGGCCACAGGGCATCCCGGTCAACAAGTCAGCGGCGGCCGCCGGCGTGGAGACCACGGCGACCGACGCGGCGTACGCCCTGCGGGTCGTCGTGGACGGCCGGGAGGCCGCGGCGCTGGGGCTCGCCGACCTGCGGGCGCTGCCCCAGCACTCGCACGACCTGCCCATCGCCTGCGTGGAGGGCTGGAGCGCCTCCGGCACCTGGAGCGGGGTCCGGGTCCGTGACGTGCTCGCGGCGGCCGGCGTGGTGACCGGCACCGAGGTCACCGTGGTCTCCCTCCAGGAGCGGGGTCCCTACCGGCGCACGATCCTGCCCGCGAACTTCGCCCGCGACGACCGCACGCTGCTGGCCCTCTACCTCGCCGGGGAACCGCTCGACCTCGACCACGGCTACCCGTGCCGGGTCATCGCGCCCAACCGTCCCGGCGTCCTCCAGACCAAGTGGGTCGCCGCACTGGAGGTGACGACATGAGGACCCGTGGTCTGCTCGCCGGCCTCGGGGTCCTCCTCGGCCTGTACGGCGCGTGGCTGCTCGTGTCGCGCCAGGACCCCGGGCAGCTGCTGGAGGCGGGACTGTGGCTGGCGGGCGGCGTGCTCGCCCACGACGTGGTGCTGACCGCGCTGCTGGTCGCCCTCGGGCTGGCCGGGAGCCGCCTGCTCACCCCTGCGTGGCGGGCGCCCGCGACCGTCGCGCTCGTCGTGTGGGGCACCCTGACAGTGGTCGCCGTCCCCGTCCTGGGTCGCTTCGGYGCCCGCCCGGACAACGCCACCCTCCTCGACCGGCCCTACCTCYTGTCGTGGTCGCTGCTGACCGTCCTGGCCGTGGCGACGGTGGTCGTGGCGGGACTGGTCCGGTCGCGACGGCCCACGCCCGCACCGGACCGGGGATGATCGTCCCCATGGCGCACGTGCTGGTGGTCGACGACGACGAGACGGTCCGCGAGGTGGTGGTCGACTACCTGCGCGCCGCCGGGCACCGGGTGAGCGAGGCGGCCGACGGAGCCGGCGCGCTCGACGCCGTGCACCGCGACCGGGCCGACCTCGTCGTGCTGGACGTGATGATGCCGGGCATCGACGGCCTCGAGGTGTGCCGCCGGCTGCGCCGGGCCTCCGACGTGCCGGTCGTCCTGCTCACCGCGCTGGGCAGCGAGCAGGACCGGGTCGTCGGGCTCGAGATCGGCGCCGACGACTACGTCACCAAGCCGTTCAGCCCCCGCGAGCTGGTGCTGCGCGTGGAGTCGATCCTGCGCCGGACCGCCGGGGGCCTCGACACCGACGTGCCCGCCGTGATCGTCGACGGGAACCTGGTCGTCGACCGGGCGCGCCGGGAGGTCAGGCTCGACGGCTCGCCGCGTGCCCTCACGGTGCGCGAGTTCGACCTGCTGGCGCACTTCGTGGCACGTCCGGGCACGGTGTTCTCCCGCGACGACCTGCTCCAGCAGGTCTGGGGCTGGTCCTTCGGCGACCAGTCGACGGTCACCGTGCACGTGCGTCGGCTCCGGGAGAAGATCGAGACCGAGCCGACCACCCCCACGCGCCTCCTCACCGTCTGGGGGGTGGGCTACCGCTGGGAGCCGGCACCCTCCCAGGACACGTCGTCCGGGGAGGGTGCATGAGCGACACGGCGGAGATCTGGTTCATCTCGGCCCTGTCCGGGCTCGGGGTCGGTGCGCTCGGGCTGGCGGCCGGGTGGCTGCTGCGTCACCGCACGCTGCGCTGGCAGCTGGCGCTGGTCGCCGTCGTCACCGTGCTGACGGTGATCGTGGGCATCCGGGCGGTCGCACAGCGGATGCTCCTGTCCCGCCACGACCTGGCCGTGACGACCATCGTCACGACAGCCGCCGGCCTGGTGTCGATGGTCGTGGCGCTCGTCCTCGCGGCCGCGCTGGTGCGCTGGTCGCGGACCCTGCGCGACGACRTACGCCGCGTGGGCGACGGGGACGCGGTGGTCGCGGGCCGCCGTGGTCCCGCGGAGTTCCGGGAGCTGGCCACCGAGCTGACCGCCGCCCACGAGAAGCTCGCCGAGTCACGCGACCGCGAGCGCCGGCTCGAGGACTCGCGCCGCGAGCTGGTGTCGTGGGTGTCGCACGACCTGCGCACCCCGCTCGCGGGCATCCGGGTGATGACCGAGGCACTCGAGGACGGCATCGCCACCGATCCCCCGCGCTACCACCGGCAGATCCGCGGCGAGGTGGAGCGGATGGTCCGCATGGTCGACGACCTCTTCGAGCTCTCCCGCATCCACGCCGGCGTGCTGAACCTCGTCCCCGAGGAGGTGCTGGTCGGGGACCTGGTGAGCGAGGCGATCGCCGCCGCCGACCCGGTCGCCCGGGCCCGGCAGGTGCGGCTGGGTGGCGAGGTCGACCGCGGCCTGCTCGTGGCGGCCGACCCGGCCGGCCTGTCGCGGGTGCTCGGCAACCTCATCGCCAACGGCATCCGCCACACCCCCGCCGACGGCTCGGTCCACGTGGCCGCGCGCGCTGTCCCGGGTGCGGTGGAGCTCACCGTCACCGACGGCTGCGGGGGCATCCCGGACGACGCCCGGGGCCGGGTCTTCGACGTCGCCTACCGCGGCACCCAGGCCCGGACCCCCGACGCCCCGGACGAGATCGACGTGCACACCGCCCGCGCGGGACTCGGGCTGGCCATCGTCAAGGGCATCGTGGAGGCCCACGACGGAGCCGTGGCGGTCGAGAACGTCGCTGGACCGGCCCCCGGGTGCCGGTTCCTGGTCCGCCTCCCGGCGGGGTGACCCCCGCCGCTCAGTCGTCCTCGGCGGGCTCGCGTCCGCGCGTGGTGAGCAGCAGCAGGACCGTGCCCAGGACGGCGGCCACGAGCGAGGCCACCAGGATGCCGACCTTGGCCTCGCCGGTCAGCAGGTCCGAGCCGGGGAACGAGAGCCCGGCGATGAAGATCGAGACCGTGAAGCCGATGCCGGCGACCGCGCCGAGGCCCAGCACCATCGACCACGTGGTGTCGTCGGGGAGCCGGCCCAGCCCCAGCCGGACGGCGATGAAGCAGGCCAGCAGGATGCCGACCGGCTTGCCGACGACCAGGCCCACGCCGATGCCGAGCCCGACCGCCGACGTCAGCGCGTCGCCGAGCGCCCCGTCACCGAGCGCCACGCCCGCGTTGGCCAGCGCGAAGACCGGCAGCACGACGTACGACGACAGCGGGTGCAGCTTGGTCTGCAACCTCTCGACCACCGGCACCGACTCCCCGAGCAGGAAGTGCAGCCGGCTCAGCTCGTCCGGGTCGAGCTGCCGGTCCTCCAGGGCCTTCTGGGCATAGCCGCGGGCCACGTCCTCCTTGAGCAGGGCGGTGGCCGGGGTGATCAGGCCGATCGCGACGCCGGCCAGGGTCGCGTGCACACCCGACTCGAACACCGCGAACCACACGAGGAAGCCGAGCACGACGTAGACCCACACCGACCAGACCCGCAGGACCCGCAGCGCCACCATGGCGCCGAGCAGCAGGAGCGCGAGGGCGAGCCACTCCAGGTGCAGCTGCTCGGTGTAGAAGACGGCGATCACGATGATCGCGCCGATGTCGTCGACGATCGCCAGGGTCAGCAGGAAGAGTCGCGCCGCCGACGGGATGCGTGTGCCGAGCAGGCCCAGGACGCCCACCGCGAAGGCGATGTCCGTGGCCATCGGGATGCCCCAGCCGGCACTGCCGTCACCGCCGCCGGCGATGAGGAGGTAGAGCCCGGCCGGCACGAGCATGCCGCCGATGGCGGCGACGATGGGCAGCGCGGCGGTCTTGGGGTCGCGCAGGTCGCCGCTGACGATCTCGTACTTGATCTCCAGCCCGACGACGAAGAAGAAGACGACCATCAGGGCGTCGTTGACCCAGTGCTGCAGCGACTCCTCGAGGTGGAACCCCCCGATGTCGATGCTGATCGCCGTGTGCCAGAACTCGTCGTACGACGAGGCCCACGGGCTGTTGGCCCAGATCAGCGCCGTAGCAGCTGCGAGGAGCAGCAGGATCGAGCCGGCGGCCTCGATGCGGAGGAACTCGCGCACCGGGCGCGCGACCAGGCGGGCGAGCGGCTTGTTGCTGGCCAGGTAGGACGGACCGGTGGTCCACACCTCGTCCTCGGAGACGTCACGGTGGCCTTGGGGTTCGATCGGCATGCGGCACGCGGCCTTTCGCAGGGTCGCTGTCGGGACACTCCACGCCCTGATGGACGTGGGCCGACCAGACTTCCCGGCACACCAGCGACCACTGTATCGGGCGCGGGGTCGGCTCGACGCCTCGCACCGCGGGCCTTGTGTAGGGTCAGGACGTCAGACCAGCGTCGTACTTCTGCGAAGGACTCCACATGGCCACCACCCCGGTCAAGGACACCGATCCCACGATCGGCGGCCTCGTCATCGACGCCAGCCGCGACATCTCCACGCTCATCTCCAAGGAGATCCAGCTGGCGAAGTCCGAGCTCAAGGTCAGCGTCAAGCACGGCGGCACCGGCATCGGCCTCTTCGCCGGGGCGGCCTTCATCGGCGTCCTGGCGATCATCATGCTGTCGGTCGCGATCGCCTACTTCATCCACATGACCGGCCTCGACCTGGCCTGGTGCTTCCTGATCGTCTTCGGCGTCTACCTGCTGGTGGCCGCGCTCCTGGGCTACATCGGGCTCCGTCAGGTCAAGCAGGTCAAGGCCCCGGAGCGGGCGATCAACCAGGGCAGGGAGATCCCGGCCGCGCTGCGCGGACGTGCCGACCCCCAGCCCTCAACCGGTGCAGGCCCCGGTGCCGACGGCCTCGTCGCGGGTGACACCCAGCGCCGCTGACTCGGCCACCTGGTCGGCCGTCAGCGCGTAGCCGGTGTCGGTGTCCGTCACGGACGCGGCGAAGACCAGGCCCGCCACGTCGCCACCCGACGACAGGATCGGACCGCCGGAGTTGCCGGCGCGCACCGAGCCGCGCAGCGAGAACACCTGGCGGATGACGGCACCGTCACCGTAGATGTCGGGCGAGCGCAGCCGCTGCTCGGAGCGGATCCGGCCGACCTCGACGTCGTAGGGACCGTCCTGCGGGTAGCCCACGATGGCCACGCCGTCCTCGGGCGCGGCGTCGCGGTCGAAGTCCAGGTGGGGCAGGTCGCCGTCGTCCAGGGCCAGCACGGCCACGTCGATGCGCGGGTCGTAGTGGACGACCGTGGCGACGACGCTCGTGCCGTCGCCGAGCTCCACCTCCGGCTGTCGCACGCCGGCGACGACGTGGGCGTTGGTCATCAGTCTGCCCTCGGAGTAGAGGAAGCCACTGCCCTCGAGGCCGCTGCCGCACGCGTTGGTGCCCCGCACCTTGAGCACGCTGCTCTGCGCGTCGACCACGTCGGGGTCGGTGAGCAGGCGGGACGGCCCGGCCTTGACCTCCACGATCCGCTCGGGCGCGAAGGGCTCGAGGTAGCGCGGGAAGAACGTCGCCCCCACCACGTTGTTGAACGCCTGGAGCACCCCGTTGGCCTCACCGGGCAGCAGCGAGTCGACCTCGGCGAGCACGGCCGAGTCCCGCACCGTGGGGGTGATGYCACCGATCCGCGAGCCCGAGACCGCGACTCCGAGGGCCCACGCGACGATCAGCACCGCCACCGCGCTGAGTGCGGCCCCGCCGATGGCGTCGACCGCGCGGATCGGCTGCCAGCGGATGTGCGCCCGGATCCGCGCGCCGACGTACTGGAGCACCGCCTGGCCCACGGAGGCGGAGAGGATGACGATGAACAGCGCACCCAGCGACACCCACACCGAGGGCTCGGCGTCGCCGAGGGCGATGGGCGCCAGCCACACGCCGAACAGGCCGCCGCACAGGAGCCCCGCGGTCGCGAACGCCCCGGTGACGAAGCCTTGCCAGTAGCCGGACAGGGCGTAGATGCCCACCAGTGCGACGAGGCACCAGTCGAGGATGTTCACGTGCTCACTCCCCGAGTCTGGTGTGGGGCCTGAGGTCCTGGCCCGGTGTGGGACCAGATTGCAGCATGTACGTCGGCAGGTCACGCACCCGCTCCGCGTCCCAGGGCGTCGTCCAGCCCAGGAAGTCGAAGAGCCGGGCGATGATCCCGGCGGTGAAGCCCCACAGGATGACGTCGCGCTCCGCTCCGATCAGGAAGCCGGGCCCCATCCAGCCGTTCGGGTGCCGCACGCTGATGCGGTGCTCGGGGTCGAGGAGCTCGCTGATCGGCACGTGGTGGATCTCGTGGACCTCGTCGGGACTCGCGATGCCGACCTCGCCCCTCTCCCGCCACCAGCCGAGCACGGGGGTCACGGCGAAGTTGCTCGGCGGGAGCCACAGCTCGGGCAGCTCGCCGAACACCTCGATCGAGGTCGGGTCGAGGGCGATCTCCTCCTCGGCCTCACGGAGCGCCGCCTCGACGGCCGTCTCGCCCGGGTCGATGGTGCCTCCGGGGAACGACACCTGCCCCGGGTGGGAGCGCATGTGGTGGGCCCGCTCGGTGAGGAGGATCTCCCCCTCGCCGTCGGCGTCGGTGTCGGCGAAGAGCATCAGCACCGCGCCCCGCCGGGGGTCGCCGTCCGCGGGCGGCGCGAAGCGGGTGAGCTCGTGGACGCTGATCTGCGTGCACGCCTCGACGACGGGCCGCAGCCAGGCGGGCAGGCCGTCGACCGGGCCGCCGACCGGGCTCACAGGGTCACCCCGAGGTGGTCCTCTGCGAGGGCGACGATCTCCTCGACCGAGTCGACCTGGCCGGCCTTGAGGTGGGTGACCGTCCCGTCCTCGTCCACCAGGGCCCAGAAGGGCAGGCCACGCAGGTTGGGGAACGCGCCCTGCCCGTTGACGGCGCCGTCGGGGTCGGCCACCAGCGGGTAGGTCACTCCGGAGGCGGCGACCAGGTCGGCCGCCTTGTCCGTCTGCGCGTCCTGGTAGTCGATGCCGAGCACCGCGACCTTGTCGCCGTAGCGCTGGTGGAACTCCTCGAGCAGCGGCATCTCCTCGCGGCAAGGCCCGCACCAGCTGGCCCACAGGTTGACCAGCACGGGGCCACGGAGCTGGGAGAGGTCGACCGGGTCGCCGCCGTCGAAGCCGGCCAGCGTCACGTCGGGCATCGTCGTGGGACGCTCGGGGGCGTCGGTCGAGCAGGAGGCGAGCACGAGCGTCATGAGCACCGCCAGCGCGACGGAGGCAGTGCGGATCACGCGGGCCCCTGGGTCTTGACCAGCTTCTCCGCCTCGGCGGCGTCGATCGGGCCGGTGCCGTAGGACKGGCAGAGCCGGGCGAGCGGGCAGGCGCCGCACGCGGGCTTCTTGGCGTGGCAGCGACGCCGGCCGTGCCAGATGACGTGGTGGGACAGCATCGTCCAGTCGCTCTTGGCGAAGAGCGCCCCGACGGCGTGCTCGACCTTGACCGGGTCGGTCTCCTCGGTCCACCCGAAGCGCCGCACGAGCCGGCCGAAGTGGGTGTCGACGGTGATCCCGGGGACGCCGAAGGCGTTGCCGAGCACGACGTTGGCCGTCTTGCGACCCACTCCTGGCAGCGTGACCAGGTCCTCGAGGCGGGCCGGGACCTGCGCGTCGTAGCGCTCCACGAGGGCCTGGCTGAGCTTGAGCAGTGCGTCGGTCTTGGCCCGGAAGAAGCCGAGCGGGCCGACGATCTGCTCGAGGTGCTCGCGCGGGGCGGCGGCCATCGCGGTGGCATCGGGGTAGGCGGCGAAGAGCGTGGGCCGCACGGCGTTGACCCGGCGGTCGGTCGTCTGCGCGCTCAGCACCGTGACGACGAGGAGCTCGAAGGGAGTGTCGAAGTCGAGCTCGCAGCGGGCGTCGGGATAGGTCTCGGCCAGCACCCGGTCGACCTTGCGAGCACGCCGCACCAGGGCCGTGTCGGGCCGGGGAACGGGGGTGGCGGTCGAGGATCGGGCTGGCACGCGGACAGCCTACGACCCACCTCCGACAGCGCTCCGGGGCTGGGATCGCCCGCACCCCCGGCCATTCCCTCCCCCCTGGAGGTGGCGTCGTTGTCACCTGTGATGCAGACCACGGCTAGGATCAGGCAGCAATCACCAGGGCGGCCCTCGGGCGGCCGTAACCACGGGAGGGACCTTCGTGGACAACGACGTACTTCGTCAGGCACCGCTGTTCAGCGCGCTCGACGACGAGGCGGCGACCGCGCTGCGCGGCTCGATGGCCGAGACCAAGCTCCGCCGTGGCGACGTGCTCTTCCACGAGGGTGACTCGGGCGACAAGCTCTACGTCGTGCTCGACGGCAAGGTGAAGCTCGGCCGCTCGTCCTCCGACGGCCGTGAGAACCTCCTCGCGATCATGGGTCCCGGCCAGATGTTCGGCGAGCTCTCCCTCTTCGACCCGGGCCCGCGCTCGGCCACCGTCACCGCGGTCACCGACGCGACGTTCGCCTCGCTGTCCCACGAGGACCTGCTGCGCTGGCTCGACGGTCGTCCGATCGTCGCCCGCGGCCTGCTCTCGCAGCTCGCCGCCCGCCTGCGCAAGTCCAACGACGTCGTCGCCGACCTCGTGTTCTCCGACGTCCCCGGCCGGGTCGCCAAGGCCCTGCTGGACCTCGCGGACCGCTTCGGTCGCACCGCCGACGACGGCGTCCACGTGCACCACGACCTCACGCAGGAGGAGCTCGCCCAGCTGGTCGGCGCCTCCCGCGAGACGGTCAACAAGGCCCTGGCCGACTTCGCCTCGCGCGGCTGGCTGCGGCTCGAGCCGCGCTCGGTCGTCATCATGGACGTCGAGCGCCTCTCGCGCCGGGCGCGTTGATCGTCGCCGGCGCGTCGTCCCACTCATCGTCATGAGCCTGGCCCCCGAGGAGTTCGCTCCTGCGGGGGTCTTCCTCAACTCGGCCACGCTCGGCCTCGCCCCCCGCCGCAGCGTCGAGGCGATGCGCGACTTCGAGGCCGCCCGGGCCGCCGGTGAGGTCGACGCCGTCTCGGTCGATGCGTACGTCGAGCGGGGCCGGGCCGCGTTCGCCTCCCTGATCGGTCGTTCCCCCGACGACGTGGCCACCGGCAGCCAGACCTCCCAGTTCGTCGGACTGGTCGCGGCCTCCCTCCCCGCCGGCGCGGTGGTGCTCGCCGCCGAGGAGGACTTCACCTCGGTGCTCTTCCCGTTCCTGCGCACGCCGGGGCTCGACGTGCGTCTCGTGCCGCTGGACGGCCTGCTCGACGCGGTCACCGACGAGGTCGACCTGGTCGCCGTCTCCGCGGTGCAGTCCGCCGACGGCCGGGTCCTCGACCTCACCGGCCTGGCCGAGGTCGCCGGCCGGCACGGCGCCCGCACCCTGGTCGACGTCACCCAGGCGGCGGGCTGGCTCCCGCTGGAGCGGCTGCGCGCCGACTACGTGGTGGGGGCCGGCTACAAGTGGCTGCTGGGCCCGCGGGGCACCTGCTTCTTCTCCGTCGGTCCCGGGCTGCGCGACGGCCTCCCGGCCCTGGCCGCCGGCTGGTACGCCGGGGGCTCGCGGTGGGACTCGATCTACGGCCCGCCGCTGCGGTTGGCGCAGGACGCGCGTCGCTTCGACCTCTCGCCGGCCTGGGGCTGCTGGGTCGGTCACGCCCCCGCCCTGGACCTGCTTCTCGAGGTCGGGATCCACCGCATCCACGCGCACGACGTGGCGCTGGCCAACCGCCTGCGCAACGGCCTCGGGCTGCCCTCCGGGGACTCGGCCGTCGTCTCGGTGCCGTGCCCGCCCGACGTGCCCGAGCGGCTGGCGGTCGCCGGCATCCGGGCCGCGGTGCGCGCCGGCCGGCTGCGGCTGTCGTTCCACCTCTACAACTCCACCTCGGACGTCGACGCGGTGCTGCGCGCCCTCGCCTGAGCGCCGCCGGGAGAAATCTCGGTGCGGTGACCCCCGCGGGGCGGGTCGCGTGCGTCGTACTGCATGAAGGGGGTGGCCATGAGGGGCAGCAACGACCGGGACCGTGTCGCGTTCGACGAGTTCGTCGCCGCGCGCAGCGGCGCGCTGCTGCGATCCGCGTGGCTACTCACCGGCGACCACCACCTCGCGGAGGACCTCGTGCAGCACGCACTCATGCAGGTCGCACGGCACTGGGAGCGCATCTCGACCTCGCCGGAGGCCTACGCCCGCCGCACGATGCACCACCAGCACATCTCGCTGTGGCGCAAGCGCCGCTTCACCGAGACGTCGTGGGGCTCGCACGACGCCGCGCAACCGGCCACCGACCCCGACCTCCGGCTCTCCGTCACCGAGGCGCTGGCGCGGCTGACGCCGAAGCAGCGGGCCGTGCTGGTGCTGCGGTTCTTCGAGGACCTCACCGAGGCCCAGTCCGCCGCCGTCCTCGGGGTGTCGGTCGGGACCGTGAAGTCCTCCACCCGCCAGGCGCTGTCCCGGCTGCGGGTCCTCGCGCCCGACTTGGCCGACCTGGTGGGGGTGGAGTCGTGAACCGTCTCGAGTCGGTCCTCGAGGAGCTCGCGCACGACGCGCCCCGACCCACGCCGCACCCGGAGCTGTGGGACCGCGGGCGGCGGCTGCGTCGGCGCGACCGGGTCGTCCGCGGCGGGCTCGTGCTGGTGATGGTGCTGCTCGTCGGCGGACTGGCCTCGTTCGTCACCGCGCGGCCGGCCCTCGTCGCGCCGGCCGGGGACGTCGCCCCGGACGGGGCGATCCCGAGCCGGATCGAGGACCCCGGGTCCGACCTGGAGCCGGAGACCGACCTCGCGACCGGAGGGGCCTCGGTCGCGTTCGTCTCGACGTCCGGCACGGCCGTGGTGATCGGCGCCACCGACGGGCGCTACCACGCGCTGGACCTGCCGGGCTTCTCCGCGGACGACCCCGGCGTGGTGGCGCTGTCGCCCGACGGCTACCACCTCGCGTGGAGCACGCAGGAGCGCGTCGACTCCGTCGACCTCCGGACCGGCGAGGTGGTCGGTCTGGTCCCGCACGGGGGCCACGGAGCCGACGTGACCGAGCTGGCGTGGACCTACGACTCCGCGCGGATCACCTACCAGGGGACGTTCGACGGTCAGGCGGTGGCCGGAAGCATCGAGCCCACCGGCCCGTCGGAGGTCGAGATCCCGGTCGAGCGCACCCTCGCGACCGGCCTGAGCTCCCCCACCAGAGGCATCGTCGCCCTGCCCACCGGGTCCGACCGGACGTTCGCACGGTTCGAGAGGGTCGCGCGTCCCRCCGAGCAGGCACAGAAGGACCTGCGCTCGGACGAAGGAGTGCCGCTGCGTCGCCAGCTGCCGCCGGACCTCTACCCCGGCGGCGCGAGCACCCGGCCCCTGGGCTGGGCGACGGGCAGCCTGGTCGTGGCCCAGGCAGACGGACCGTCGGGGAGCTACGTCGAGGGGCAGCACCTGGTGCTGTTCACCTCGCCGGACCGCCCGGAGTCGGAGTGGACCTTCCGGATCCTCGTGCGCGACCTCCCCGACGCGACGCCGGTCAGCATCGCCGTCGACCTGGTCCCCGACCTCGACGGCACGTCGTCGCAGCAGCTGACCCACGACTTCGCGTCGCACGACGCGGGCCTGCCCGCCGGTGTCCGGTGGGGCGGGACCGCGCTCGCCGCCCTGGGCGTCCTGCTGGCGGCGTACCTGCTCCGGCGCCGTGAGCAACGCCGCCCTGGCCGCCTGACCGCCTGACTGGCGGCGTGAGGACTTACGACGCCCGAGCGCCTGGCGCCTCAGCGCGGCGTGCGGCCGGACCAGGCGGCCAGCCGGTCGTGGACGGGCGCGTCGTCGGCGAGCTCCACAGGGGGCCCGAAGGCACTCCCGCGGTTCTCGGGCGTCAGGCCCTGGCTCATCGCGGCGAGCGCCCGCTCGGCCACCACGGGATCCAGGGCACGGCCCGGGTCGATCGCCTGCGAGAGGTCCCAGGCGTGCACGGCGAGCTCGGCGGTGGTGAAGTCCACGCCGCCCCTCGCGTCCTCGGGCTGGGACTGCCAGTGCGCCATCAGGTCCGCCGCATCGGCCCGGAACTGTGTCGCCCAGCGGTCCTCGGGGACGTCGGACGGCGTGCCGAAGTCGACCGACTCCCCCTGCGCCGACCGCAGGAAGCGCCCCGGTGAGGACGCCAGGTGACCACCGAGCTCCCGGACGGTCCACCCCTCGCACGGCGTGGGCCGGTCGAGGTCGTCCGGCTGCACACCGGCCAGCAGCTCGCCGGCCTGGTCGAGGGCCGCGGACAGGGTCGTGACGTCGTCGTCGCTCATGCTCGCCACGCTAGGACGAGTCCCGCCGGGAGTCGAGGGCCTCAGCGCTCGAGGTGGGCCAGCTGCGCCCGCACCGAGAGCTCGGCGGCGCCCCACAGGACAGGGTCGACGTCGGCGTACACGATCTCGACGACCTGCCGCGGCAGCGAGACGGCGTCGGCGACCCCTCCCGAGCGCAGCAGGGCGACCGCGTCGCGGACCTGCCCGAGCCGCTCGCGGCGGTGCGCGACGTAGAAGTCGAGCGCTCCCAGGGCGTCGGAGATGACCGGCCCGTGGCCGGGCCACACCGTCGTGATGCCCTGCTCCGAGCACAGCGCGCGCAGCCGGTCGAGCGAGTCGAGGTAGGCGCCGAGCTCCCCGTCGGGGTGCGCGACGACGGTGGTGCCGCGCCCGAGCACGGTGTCCCCGGTGAGGACCGCCGACTCCGAGGGCACCACGAAGGACAGCGAGTCGGCCGTGTGGCCCGGAGTGGCCACGACGTGCACCTCGAGGTCGCCGACGGTGACCACGTCACCGTGGCCCAGCCCCTCGGACCCGAGACGGTACGCCGGGTCGAGCGCGCGCACGCCGCACCCGTGCCTCTCGGCGAACGTCCGGGCGGCCTCGGAGTGGTCGGCGTGGTGGTGGGTGAGCAGGACGCCGACGACGTCCTGCCCGACGGCGGAGACGAGGTCGAGGTGCGCCTCGATCTCCGGGCCGGGGTCGACCACGAGCGAGCGCCCGCCCGACGAGAGCACCCAGGTGTTGGTGCCGTCCAGCGTCATGATGTCGGCGTTGGGCGCCAGGACGCAGGTGGCCGACGCGCCGAACGAGCCCCCGGTCCAGCTCATCGCCGGGCCATCAGCGGCCGGTACCGCTCCGGCATCGAGAGCACGAAGTCGTCCCCCGACGAGACGACCTGCGGCGTGAACATGTTCACGGTCAGCCCGTCGGCGGCGGCCAGCACGTCAGCGGGGGTCGCGTGCTGCGCCACGTCGAGGCAGGTCAGGTAGGTCGGGGGGAGCATCAGGATCTCGCGTGACTCGACCGCCTCGGCGGCCGCGATGGCCGGCGTCCAGTGCACCGACGACGACTCGGTCGAGACGTCGCGGGTCACCTGGCCCTCGGGCAGCACGGCGACGAAGAACCACGTCTCGTAGCGACGGGGCTCGAAGACCGGGGTCAGCCAGCCCGCCCAGGCGCCGAGCAGGTCGGTGCGCAGGACGAGCCCGCGACGCACGAGGAAGTCGGTCATCGACAGCTCGCGCGTCTCGAGGGCGACCCGGTCGGCCTCCCAGTCGTCACCGGTCGTGTCCGAGACGACCGAGTCGTCCGACGGGCCGGCGAGGAGCACGCCGGACTCCTCGAAGGTCTCCCGCACCGCCGCGCACACCAGCGCCCGGGCCAGCGACTCGTCGCAGGACAGGCGCCGTGCCCACTCCTCGGGCGACGGTCCCGCCCAGGCCACGCTCGCGTCGTGGTCCCGCGGGTCGACACCGCCGCCGGGGAAGACGCACATCCCCCCGGCGAAGGCCATCGAGGTCTGCCGCCGCAGCAGGTAGACCTCGGGACCGGCGACGTCGTCGCGCCCGCCCTCGCGCAGCAGCACCACCGTCGCCGCGTGACGGGGCTCGGCGGGGACGGCCTCACCGGTCTCGAAGGCGCGCGCCTGGTCCACGAGCGCCTGGGGCAGCGGGAGTCGCTCCAAGGTCAGGACTTGATCTCGACGATGAGCTCCACCTCGACGGGCACGTCGAGCGGGAGGACGGGTACGCCGACCGCGGAGCGGGCGTGCTTGCCCGCCTCTCCGAACACCTCGCCGAGCAGCTCGGAGGCACCGTTGGCCACCTTGGGCTGCCCGGTGAAGTCCGGCGTCGAGGCGACGAAGACGACGGCCTTGACGATCCGGACGACGTCGTCGAGCGAGCCGATCTCCGCCTTGACCGCGGCGAGCGCGTTGAGCGCGCACTGCCGGGCGCACTCGTAGCCCTCCTCCTCGGTGACCTCGCCGCCGACCTTGCCGACGGCGATCATCTCCCCGTCGCGGGCGGGCAGCTGGCCGGCGGTGAACACGAGGTTCCCCGTGCGCGCGGTCGGCTGGTAGGCCGCCACCGGCGGCACCACCTCGGGGACGGTGATGCCCAGCTCCGCGAGCCGCGCCTCCGCGCCCATCAGGCGGCCTTGGGACGCTTGAGGAAGGCGACCAGCCCACCCTGCGCGTTGGTGTGGATGGCCACCAGCTCCCAGCCGTCCTGGCCGAAGTTGTTGAGCATGAGGGCTTCGTTGTGGAGCGGGATCGGCGCCACCTGGTACTCCCAGTTCGTCATGCCCGGCACCCTACTCGGGGGCCCACCAGCCTCAGCGCACCAGCGGCAGCAGCTGGTCGCCGACCCGGACGATCTCGTCGCGGTACGGCGTGTCGGACAGGATGAAGTGGGTGACGCCGAGGTCCTGGTACCTCCGCAGCGCCTTGGCCACGTCCCCCGCCGACCCGACCAGCCACGTGGTCCCGGCCCCGCCGCCGCCGTAGCGTCCCGGAGCGGTGTAGAGGCACTCGTCCAGCACGTCGCCGCGCTCGGCCAGGTCGAGCAGCCGCTGCTGGCCCACCGCGCCGCTGCGACGCTGGTCGACCGGGGTGACCCCGACCCCGTCCGCCATCTGCGCCACCTTGGCCTCGGCGTCGGCCCAGGCCTCGTCGGTGGTGTCGCGGACCAGCGTGGTGATCCGCAGCCCGAACTCCAGCGGCGCGTGCTCGCGACCCACCTTTTCGGTGAGGTCGCGCAGGTGCGCGATCCGCTCGGCGACGCCCTCCAGCGGCTCGCCCCAGAACAGCTGCACGTCGGCCTCGGCCGCCGCGACGCGCTGCGCCGCCTCCGACGCCCCACCGAAGTAGAGCCGCGGGTGGCGCCGGTCGCCGCGCACCACCGGCCGGGTGGCCACGGTCGACCCGGTCACCGAGAAGTGGTCGCCCGCGAAGGTCACGTCCTCCTCCGTCCACAGCCGGCGGACGAGCTGCATGAACTCCCGGGTCCGCGCGTAGCGCTGCGCCTGGTCGCCCTCGGTGTCGCCGTACGCCGCCAGCGAGTCCTGCCCGGAGACGATGTTGACCAGCAGCCGACCGCCGGACAGCTGGTCGAGGGTGCTCGCCGCGGAGGCGAAGTTGGCCGGACGCCAGTAGCCCGGCCGGATCGCCACCAGCGGCTGGAAGCTCGTCGTGCGGGCCGCGAGCGCGGTGCCGACGGTGAAGGTGTCGGGCCTCCCCCAGCCGGTACCGAGCAGTGCGCCGCCCCACCCGTGGTCCTCCACCAGCGTCGCCAGCTCGACGAGCCGGTCGAGACTGTTGTGGCCCTCGCCCGCGTCGTCCCCCCGGTGGCCGGGCTCGACCTGGTTGGGGATGTACCAGAGGAACTCCTGCGTCATGGCTCGCCCTTCGTTCGATATGTCTAGTTGTTCACTAGACTAACCCCACGAATGGCGAGAGTCGGTCAGGCGGCCGGCGCCCGCGGGTCCCGGCCCGCCCACAGGTAGTAGACGAGCGCCGGCACCACGAGCCCGACGAGCCAGGAGATGTCGGCCCCACCGAGGGCGTCGGTCACCGGACCGGTGTAGAGCGCCTGCGCGAGGAAGGGCACCTGGACCAGCACCCCGAGGGCGTACGTCGTCAGCGCGATGCCGTTCCACGCGCCGTACCGGCCGCGGGGGTCGTAGAGGGCGGGCAGGTCGACCCGCTCGCGCGAGACCAGGTAGTAGTCGGTGGGGTTGATGGCGGACCACGGCGTGAAGACCATGAGCAGGAGCAGGACGAAGTTCTTGAAGTTGTCGAGGAAGTCCGCGCTGGCCCAGATCGCGATCCCCATCGAGGCGGCCAGCATGGCCAGCACGAACGCCGCACGAGCGTTGCGCCCCATCGTCCGGCGGCCCGTCACGGCCGTGACGATCGTGGCGGCGCACATGAAGCTGCCGTAGGCGTTGAGGCAGGTGACGGTCAGCTTGCCGACGACGATCAGCGCGTAGACCAGACCGGCCACGACCGCCGTGGAGGCGAGCCCACCGAGCCAGCCGACCTGGTTGGTCAGGAAGGCGTCGCCGGCCACGGCGGCCACGACCGCTCCGAAGGTCATCGACAGCTGCGAGCCGATCACGCTGCCGGCGTAGGTCCACCGGAAGACCGCGCGCTGCGAGGTCTCGACCGGCAGGTAGCGCGAGTAGTCCGCGACGTACGGGCCGTAGGTGAGCTGCCAGCCGGCAGCCAGCGAGACGGCGAGCAGGAAGGTGACCACGTCGAACTGCGGGTCGACCAGGGCGGCCGAGACGTCGTGGCGCCGGACGAGCTCGAAGGCGAGGTAGGCCAGGCCGAGCACTCCCAGGACGCTGGCGAATCTCCCCACCGCGTGGATCCACCGGTAGCCGACGATCGCGATCACGGCCACGACCGCCACGAAGCAGACGATCCCCACCCACGGGGCGTCGACGCCCAGCAGCTCGTTGATCGCCTGGCCCGCGAGCACCGTGCCGGTGGCGGTGAACCCGAGGTACATCACGATCACCAGGAGCAGCGGCACGATCGCGCCGTAGACCCCGAACTGGGCCCGGCTCGAGATCATCTGCGGCAGTCCCAGGCGCGGACCCTGGGCGGAGTGCAGCGCCATCACCACCCCGCCGAGCAGGTTGCCGACGAGCAGGCCCACGATCGCCCACAGCGCGTCGGCGCCGAAGACCACCGCGAGGGCACCGTCGACGATCGCGGTGATCTGGAGGTTCGCCCCCATCCACAGGGTGAACTGGCTGAACGGCGTCCCGTGGCGCTCCTCGGGCGGGATGACGTCGATGGTCCGGCGCTCGACGCGCGAGGACTCCGGCGCCACCGCCGGGGTGGTGGCCGTGCTCGGGCTGGTGTTCATGGGGGCCTCCTGTCAGGGCGTGTGCCCCATCACAGCCCCGGCCGGCCGGCGCGCAACACCCCTCACCGCCGGCCACCATCTCGTATCCGAGACAGCGGGTCAGCCCACAAGGAGGCGGAGCGTCTCCTCCCGGGCCGGCGACGTGGAGGCCGGCGTACCGGCGAACGCGCTGGTCACCGGGTGCACCATCACCTCGTCGACCCCGAACTCGGTGGCCAGCTCCTCGACGCGGCGGCGGGCCGCAGCCGGCTCGTCGACGACCCAGCGCTCCAGCATGGCCTCGACCATGCCTCGATGTGCCTCGGGCACCGGCGTGGTCTCGGCCTCCTCCACGAGTCGCTGGGCGCTCAGCGGGGCACCTGTGCGCAGCGCCACCATCTGCTGCGCCTGCGGCAGCGCCAGCCGGCGCGCCTCCTCGGCGGTCTCGGCCACGGCGGCGTTGACGGTGAGGAGGGTGCGCGGCTCCGGGTGCTGCTCGGAGGGCTGGTACGACGACCGGTACAGCTCGATGGCCTCGGCCGTGCCCTGACCGGCGAAGTGATGGGCGAAGACGTAGGGCAGCCCCCGCGACGCGGCCAGCCGGGCCGAGTAGTCCGACGACCCGAGCAGCCACACCGTCGGCACCGAGGAGGCCCGCGGGGTGGCGCGCAACGGCTGGCGCCGGCCGCCCACGGTCATCTCGACCCCGTCGGGGTGCATGAGGGTGATGATGTCGTCGACGTACTCCGGGAACCGGGTGACCGCATCGTCGGCGGCGGCCGACGAGCCGCCCCGGAGGACGTAGCGGGTCAACGGGTCGGTCCCCGGCGCCCGGCCGATGCCGAGGTCGATGCGCCCGGGGTAGGCCGCCTCGAGGAGCGCGAACTGCTCGGCGACGACGAGCGGCTCGTGGTTGGGGAGCATCACGCCGCCGGACCCCACCCGGATGCGCTCGGTGGCCGCGGCGAGCATCGCGATGAGCACCGGCGGGTTGGTGGCCGCCACGGCCGGCA
Source organism: Nocardioides sp. P4_G4 (assembly GCF_056401085.1). Classification (NCBI taxonomy): domain Bacteria; kingdom Bacillati; phylum Actinomycetota; class Actinomycetes; order Propionibacteriales; family Nocardioidaceae; genus Nocardioides; species Nocardioides sp. P4_G4. The sequence goes on along the minus strand of NZ_JBFUKA010000029.1, from coordinate 873 downwards.
TGTTGTGGTGCTCGGCCACCCAGTAGCGGGTGTAGCCGGCGGCGTCGGCGGTGCGGGCCAGCGACCGCGAGGCGGCGAGCGCGTCGCCGGTCCCCTGGTCGCTGCGGACGGGCACGAGGTCGAGGACGGAGAGAGCAGGGAAGGTCACCTCAGGGCAACGTCCTCACCACGTCACTATTCCGTCGCCCCGGCGTCGTGCCGGTCACGTCGTGCCGCTCACGCCGGCGTGGTCCCGACTTGATCTCGAGTGCACCTGAGGTCCTAGCGTCTGCGATCGTGACGACAGTGACGGGCACGACGGGCGACAGCACCACGGGGCGGGCGCCGCGAGAGCGGCTGCTGTCCCCGACCTACGCCGCCACGACGATCGGCATGTTCGCGCTCATCGCCTTCGTGGCCTTCGAGGCGATGGCGGTGACGACGGTCATGCCGACCGTGGCACGGGCCCTGGACGGCGAGTCGCTGTACGCGCTCACCTTCGCCGCACCCCTGGCCTGCGGGGTGCTCGGCACCGTCGCGGCGGGCACGTGGAGCGACCGTCGTGGTCCGGCCCTGCCGCTGGTGGTGGCGATGGTGCTCTTCTCCGCAGGCCTCCTGGTCTGCGCGGCGGCGCCCACGATGGAGGTGCTGCTCGCGGGCCGGGTCCTCCAGGGCCTCGGGGGCGGGGCGCTCACCGTCGGCCTCTACGTCCTGGTGGGCATCGTCTTCCCCCCGGCCCTGCGCCCGGCGGTGTTCGCCAGCTTCGCCGCCGCGTGGGTGCTCCCGGCACTGTTCGGCCCCGCGCTCGCCGCCCTCGTGGCCGACGCGCTCGGCTGGCGGTGGGTCTTCGGGGGCGCGGTCCTCCTGSTCGCGGCCGCCGCCCTGCTCATCGCC